>JBKDPX010000063.1:0-9785 GCA_046342165.1 Phycisphaerales bacterium
AACACGCCGAAGCGCACGTTCGAAGGGGCGGACGCTCAGTTGGACGCCGCAATCGCCTATCTGAAGCGAAAGCTCGCCGATGAGCCTGTCGATTTGCCGCCGGCTCCGGACCATCCTGATAAGTCCTACGTTCCCAAGTGATGAAGCTTGGCGTTCAAACCCGCGTCCCGTATACTCCTCGCATGGCTTCAGTGAAAGAAGACTCCGATCCTCGCTTTCTCTTGGCATGTCCCCATTGCGCTCACCGCATGTACAAGGTGAAGGCCGGATCCGTGACGCTGGATCGCTGTCCTCACTGTGGTGGCATCTGGCTCGATCACAAAGAACTTGAAATGGGGTTGGCCGTCGATTCCAAGGCGCTGAAGGATCTGGACGTCGGCGGTACCACGCGCGGCGTGGGTGCCCACGCCATTCGCTGTTGTCCCCGTGACAAGGCGCTCTTGGTCACGATCGTCGATCCCAAGCAATCGCACATCCGCTATGAAAAGTGCACGATATGCGGGGGCATGTTCCTCGATGCCGGCGAACTTCGGGACCTCTCCGAGTTCACGCTCGCCGAGCGTATTCGCGAGTTGCTGACTCGCTGAATCTGCGCGGCAATAGCACCAAAGTGTCAATCGTCCGCCGGCACGATGAACAGCATGAACGGCATCGAGCTTGTCCCCACCGGAACAAATCGCAGACTCACCGTTCGCGCCGACTTTGCCGGAATCGCCACCACGCCCGCTTTCGCCGCAACACCGAGTTCCGTGGAGTCAAAGAACGATCGCGTGTCATCAGGCAGATCGTCGTTGCGCCAAGCGCCGGCCCATTGTACTTGTGCCCGCTTCGCGCGGAGCTCATCTCGAGTCTTCACGCCCTCGCCGATCTCATACTGCCATGCCAATCCGATATCGGCGTCAAACTTCCCGAAGCGCACATCCACAAGCCGTTCCCGATCGCTCGGATTTTCCAAAATGAAAGTCACCAAATACTCGGTTTGATAGTTCCCGATCGTCTCAGGATGCACATACCCGGGATGCATCAACATGTCGATCGTCTGACGAGATTGCGGACAATTCTCGGTCTGTACGCGCGGCGCCGCCATCAAGAACGCGATTCCGGAGGGCCCTGACTTTGATTCGCCCTTCGAGTTGCGCCAGACCAAACCTTGACTCCCCAGCGTCGAGACATCGATGCGTCGAGGCTCCCCACGCCAAAGAAAATGTCTTGAAACGCCGCTGACGCGCCTGACATGACATTCAGGAGGCGCGATATTGAGGTCCATTTCTTCGGCGGACATCGCGCCGGTTTCGAGCATGCTCGCCGCGACTTCATCGATTCGCTCCATCGGAGTGTTCGCTGGAATCGCGATGACGGAGAGTTCAAGCTTGTTCGCTCCGGGAGTCGCAACTTCCCCCCGAACCAGTCCCGTCACGAAATCGCCGGAAGTGCGATCCGGATCGCTCGTGTCGGCCTTCGGATCGCTCAATGTCGGCGTTCTCGCGATGACTCGTCCATGTCCGCCCGGGATTTCAAGGCTCTTGGATTCGTCCCAATCGGACTCGAGACTGCGAACGGCGAGCCTGGACTCGGGGCCGTCCGCGGTCGCCATGACGCCCTGCGCCTCGATCATGCTCTTCACACGAATCAGCGCCGCGGTTTGGTCGGGGTTGTGCGCGTAGACGACGATTCTTCGATCTCTGGAGTCGACTCCCGCGTAGTTCAGGTGGTACAGGAAGACCTCAAAGGAATCATCGATCCCGGCAAATCCCAGATTTCGCTGTGTCCGCTGTTCAAGCGACACATCAAGGCCGTCCTTGGTTCGAAACGGCGGCAACACGGTGCGCGTCGTATACAAAACCCCTGAGGATGTGAACATCTCCGGCAAATCGGAATCAATCCGATACCGACAGTCGGGGAGCCATTCGACACGACCGGGCAACGTTTCGCCCAAGCAACGATCGCATGGGCCGCCCGTTTGCATCGCCATCGAGTCGGGAGCAAGCGATGACATAAGGCAAATCGATAAAGCCGAGAGCGATGAACGGAGGATGGAGTGCATCGATGAAAGTATCCAAATTTCTTCGTATTTGATCGGACGAGTTTTCTCGCGTCGTGATGGAATCGATCCCGCTTGACCCGTCATTCATCAAGACGGATGAACGCGCCTGTCGAGGAGAACGATATTCCTGTTCGCCCGATACCGGAGAGAAATGAGAACTTCAGGTCGATGATGAAATGCCAGACCATTTCGCACCGGGTCGATGTTCATCGGGTCCACTGTCAGACCCTGCGTGCGATGGCGAGAAAGCTACACACACCGCCCAGAATCGCCAGCGCGCCGCCGACGAACAAGCCGAGTTCAATGCCGCCACGCCGCGCGATGGCGACCGAAACCCCGACGATAAGCGCCAGTACTCCGAAGGTGCCCATCCAAATGAACGCCGCCAGTGCATGATGGCAAGCCAACGCGAAGAAGACGCGAGGCCGCAATGAAGCGACTTCGCGCCGAATGCCGCGACCGACCAGTTCGACCATCGTGTCGATCAGTCGCAACTGGAATCCTTTCTCGTGAGGAGCGCCCCGGCAGCCACTCCAGCGGCCAACGCCAGCGAGATCGAGATCAGGGGGTGTTCGGCGACGCTTGTTTCGACAAACTCCTTGGACTTCCGCAGCTTTCGCAATGCGTCATCCGCTTGCTCCTTCGCGACATCACGGGCGTACTCCGCACCGGAACGCACGGCGCCGCGAACATCGCCGCTGAGCGTCCGAAGATCCGCGCGCAACCGCTCCAAGTCCGTTCTGAGCCGCTCCAACTCCCGAGTCGTCTGATTTGAATCGCAACCGATGGAATCGCCCATGTCGTGTACTCCAGAATAAATCAGCGTCTGCACCATGCTGACGTCAGTTGGTCAGTATGCGCCGCCGAGGTTCAACAATCGATGGGTAAAAACCCTTCATTCGCGCGGAAGCGATCGATCCCCGTCATTGGCTAAACTCCGCTGGAGCCATCATGAGCGATTCTCCGATTCACAACGCCGTATCAGACGATTCCAAGGGGTTTAACACGCGTCCCTTTCGGATGTCAGCGGCGATATTGTCGGCATTGGTTGGATCGGTGACACTTCTTGGCTGGACACTCGATGTTCCTTCATTGACCACGCTGGGTGTCGGACTCGACGACCCTGTGAAAATCAGCACGGGAGTGGGATTCCTTTTCGCATCCATCGCATCCTTCGCGTGGCTTTTTGAGCGAGTCGGTTCTCGAACTTCGTTTCTTGTTCGGATCTGTGCGGCCGCCGTCGTGCTCATCTTGGGATTGGGTTCCTTGCTCATCCGCATGTTCGAATCAGCGGAGATGCACTTGGGCCCCGATGCATCGGCGTTTCGCATGAGTCTCAATACCGCATTGGCGCTCACGGCCTTGGGTTGTTCATGGATTCTCGGCGGTCCGGCCTCGCGACCGCATCCTGTCACCCCACGCATTGCGTGGTGTTCGCAATTGGCGGCAATCCTTGCGTTGACCATCGGATATGTCGCCATCATCGGTCACGCCTATAGCGCAAGTTTGTTGTACGGATTTTCGCGCGACGTAAACATGGCGCTCCCGTCAGCGATCACGGTGTTCGGTCTCGGTGTCGGGTCATTCTTCCGATTTGAACTCGCGGGCGCCGCGGGCGAAGTCGTCAACGCTTCGGTCGGCGGCCGATTGATTCGGCGCGTCGTGCTTCTTGCGGCTGTGGTGATTCCATTGATCGGTGCGTTGCGGCTCTTCGCGCAGGACCGCGCCTTGGTGGACACGCGGCTTGGTGCCGCGCTCTTTGCCGCATCGAATGTCCTTTTGCTCGCTTCAGGCATGTGGGTGAGCGGTCGGCGATTGAATCAAGTCGCCGCTTCCGAGCGCTTTGTTCGCAACGCGCTTTCAGATCAGGCTGCGCTGCTGGAATCACGCGTTCGTGAACGCACCAAAGATTTGCAAACCTCGGAGTCTCGATTCAGACTGCTCGCCGACGCCGCGCCTGTTCTGATTTTTCTCGTCGATTCCGATCTCCGCATCGAATCGGTCAACGCGATGACCGCCGCCTTCTTCGGCGATGCCTCAAAAGCAGTGGACGATGAATGGAAACTCGCGGTGCACCCCGAGGATCTGACGCAACTGCAGGAGCGCGCGCGTCAAGCTTCCCTCACGAAAACCGCATTCTCCTTGCAGCTTCGACTTCGGCGTCATGACGGCGAGTATCGATGGATGGAGGCCCGAGGTGTGCCTCGATTGGATTCGCAAGATCGAGTCATCGGTTTCATCGGCATCTGTCTCGATGTCACGGATGCACAACTCGCTCGCGAAGAACTCAGCCGCGCACTCGATTCCGTCGAGCAGGCGCTGGGGCGTGAGCGCATCTTGCGACGAGAAATCGATCACCGCGTGCGCAACAACATTTCCTCGCTCCTCGGCCTGACCGCGTTTTATGAATCCTCCGTTCGCTCCCAGCCGCAAGCCCTCGCCGTCACGGGTGCGCTTCGAGGCAAGATCCGCGCGATGAAGGAAGTTCACGACCTCGTCGTTCGTTCCGGTGGCGGACTCGTCGATGTTCAACATCTTTGGAATCGATTGCTCAGCGCCATGGTGGCCGACGATCTTCGCACTCGCATCCGCGTCCAGATGCCATCACTGCCGCCCGTCAAGGCGAATCAGGCGTCCGCACTTGCCATGGTGTTGCAGGAACTGCTCGCCAACAGCGCGAAACACGGCGCGCTCGGTCTTCAAGACGGCGTTCTCGACATCGTATGGAGCCCGAGCGGCGATCAATGCGGACTCGCAGGGAACGAGACCTTCACCGCCAGCCCGTCGGCTCGTATTCCCGCCGATGAGTCCGGTCTCGGTCTCGAACTGATTCGCGGACTTGTCGTCAGCGATCTCCGCGGCACCTGCGAGTTTCGCGCTGAACCGGGTGCCTGGTCCTGCCGCATCGATATGAAGCTCGTATGAAAAAGCCCCGGAGCGGTTCGTCCGGGGCTTCACTCGATTCGTGATCAGCCTTTCTTACGGCTTGATGATGAATGTCTGCGCATTACGCAACTGTCCGAATTGCTGACCTGCAACCGGGACATCTTGTGCGCCGACCATCAGGTCCGGGCTGTTCGGCGGAATCTGCAACGAGACAGGTGCCATCGGCGACATGTTCGGGAAGGTCAACTTCGTTCCGGTCAATGTTCCGATCCACTGCGTGCCGAAATTCGGCACTTGCGTCGGAATCGATGTCACCCAGCCGCGCGCTCCGGGAATCGATGACGGCGCCCACTGCACATAAGGTGCGAGGATCGAAGGAATGATCCCCGTAATCTCCAGAAAGATATTGTCATCAAAAGTGGGGGCCGTGAACGAGGGGAACGGATTGCACCAGATTTCTGCAACATTGAAACTGTTCGCGGGATTGGAGTTGTACGCCGTCGTCCCCGGAATGTACCCGGCGAAGATCAACTGTCCTGACTCATCCGCGCCGATGTCGATTGCATGACGCTCCGAGCGCGGATTGCCGTAGCCCTCGCAGTCGGTGTCGCGGATATCGATCGAACACGCGAAGTATCGTTTGCCCACCGTGCCGTTGCGCCACCGCAGCAGCAGGCTTCCGCTGTCAATCGCCGGATTCGGAATCAATGATCCGGTGCGAGGATAAGGCACCAGTCGCACATCAACGGGCGTGGCCGTCGGTTGAGACATGTCAATGTGCAGATCGCGGGATCCGGGCACGAACACGGGAATCGGCTGTCCCGGTCGACGCTTCGTGGAGGCCATCCTCACATTCGCTCGATCAAATGCGGATGTGATGACCTGAAGGTCATCAATGCCCTCCATGTCATAGACATTCGCGCTCATCAGTGCGTTGACGATTCCCGGTTCACTCTTGGCTTGTGTCGTAGGCCCGCTTGGGTTGAACCCCGCCGCGCCGTTGAAGATGCCGATCGCGTTCAATCGGAAGGTGCAGTTCACGATCTTCGGCCGATGCTCGACGAACCCGTCGAGATCCTTGTCATGGGCGACATAAGGACGACGACCCGCCAATCCCTCGGGGTTTCTCATCGAAATCGCGGCGTTCGTGGCATCGAGCAGGAAGCAGTTCGCGATCGTCGGATTCGCCGCATAGGCGAACTCGTTCGGGGCGTGATCAATGATGTCAATCAACACCCGACCTCCGACAATCGTCACACCGTCAATCACGCTCTCGTCGAAACTCGTCGGAGAGTTCGGACGAAAGATCAACATATCGGTCCCGGGATTCGTGCTTCGAAGCACCGTGTTCAGCGCGCTCGTGCCCTGAAGGCTGACACCCGGTTCGAAGTTCAACGGCCAAGTATCACCACTGCCGCCTGGAAGCGGCGAGTACTCTCCGGGAAGGAGCACGATCACATCCTTGCCCGGAGTCGCCGCCGCCAGACTCATCGCATGTCTGATCGTTCGATACGGCGCGCCGTAGTCGCCGGTGCCGCTGAGGTCATTCCCGACTTCGGCACTCACCACATGCGTGACGCATTCTTCCGCGATCGCAATGTCGATGGGGATCGGTCGAATCTGAGCGAGCGCTTGGCTCGCGAAGACAGTGGCCGTCAATCCCGCGATCGCCGCCATGATGCCGCAGACGTTCCCGTTCGCACTCATCTTTCACTCGCTTTCTCCCCGAAGGGGCTCCGCGGAATCGCTTCCGCTCAGCACGATGCGTAAACGGTTCGTGACTTATGCAACGATTTTAGAAAATTTCGGTTACACTGCAAGCGCATACCCATGACCGCCTCGCCGGATATCCCCGAACCGCTCTACGAGACGCTCCGTCGGCTGTCCGCATCCTTCCTCCGCCGCGAACGCGCCGATCACACACTCCAGCCCACAGCGCTGGCTAACGAAGTCTTTCTGCGCTTCGCCTCCGGTGATTTTCCCCCGGAAACCGACCGCGAAACACTCATTTTCGCGATGACAACGCTCATTCGCGAAGTGCTTGTTGACCACGCCCGTCGCAAACTCGCGCTCAAAAGAGGTGGTGATCGCAAGCGCATGGGTTCCGATCTCATCCACGCGCTCAGCGGCCCATCCCCTGAAATGGGGTACGAGGAAATCGTCGCCGTCCACGAGGCCATCGACAGACTTCATCTCCGCAGCCCGCGTCAGGCGCGTCTGGTCGAATTGCGATTCTTCTGCGGGCTCTCACTCGACGAAGCAGCAGTCGCCGTCGGCACATCCCCGCGCACCGCGGCCACCGACTGGCGCATCGCCCGCGCGTTCCTTCGTGAATCACTCCACGAACGGAGTGATCCCGCATGAACACCGACAATTGGACGCTCGTCTGCACCTGCTTTGAGCACGCTTCACAACTCGCGCCCGATGAGCGCGAGGCGTACCTCGCATCATTGCCGACGAAACTGCGCAACGATGTGCACAAGCTCCTTGACGCCGACATCGATGATGACTTTCTCGATTCCGGTGTTCGAGTCTCCGATCTCATCTCCGAACCTCAGTCCTCCGCACGCATCGGAATGCGAATCGGCGACTTCACGATCATCCGCGAACTCAGTCGTGGCGGAACGAGCATCGTGTACGAAGCGACTCAGGCCGAACCGGCGCGACCCGTCGCGCTCAAAGTCCTTCGCTCTGCATTCTCCGATGCGTACGCAAAGCGTCGATTTCTTGAAGAAGCCGCGACACTCGCGAAACTCAGACACCCCGGTATCGCGCAGGTCTATGAATCCGGCCACGCCGTGATCGGCGATGAGGAAGTGCTCTACCTTGCCGTCGAGTTCATTCCTGATGCGCTCGACATCGTGACCTACGCGGAGCGTCAGTCGCTCGATCTCAAAAGCTCGCTCGCGCTTTTTGCGTCAGCGTGCGATGCGCTCGCCCACGGGCACGCCAAGGGCTTCATTCACCGAGATCTCAAGCCCGCGAATCTGCTTGTCGACACCGAAGGCTCCGTGAAGGTCATTGATTTCGGCATCGCCCGCGCCACGGGACAATCCGCCGGCGTCACGCTCCCGGGCGACTTTCTCGGGACGCCCCAGTTCATGTCGCCCGAGCAAGCGGCGGGGGACCCGTCATCCGTCGATGTTCGGACCGATGTCTACTCGCTTGGCGTTGTCTTGTACAGGCTTCTCACCGGAGCGCTTCCCTACACCGTCGATCCTTCGCGCGCTTTCGATACCGGCCGAATCATCGCTCAAGCCCGTGTCGATCCGCCTTCACAACGCAACGCTTCCATCTCCCGCGATCTCGAGGCCGTGGTGCTCAAGTCGCTCGCATATGAGATCAATGATCGTTATGTGTCCGTCGCCGATTTGAAAGCCGATGTCGAGAGAATCCTCGCCAGTCGCCCCGTTCTCGCTCGCCATGCCTCCGCCCTGCATCGACTCCGCCTCTCCGCGCGCCGCAATCCGCTCGCCGCTTGCCTCGCCGCCTTGTTGACGATCGCAGTCGGAATATCCGTCGTCGGAGCCGTATACGGCGTGCAAAACATCACCCGCCAACGCGACGCCGCATCGGAAACCGCTCAAGTGCTCTCCGATATTCTGTCCTCGCCCCGTGTCGCCCGCGAAGGACTCAATGCCAAGGTCGTTGACACACTCGACGACGCCGTCTCCCGCATCGACGCTTCGCGCGCGGATCCCGCCGTGCGTATCCGCTTGCTCGAAACTGTCGCCAAGTCGTTCGAGGCCGCCGGTGACTTTCGTCGTACGCTTGATATTCGGCGGCGGTTGCTCAGGGAACTGATCGATCTCGAGGGCCCGAATCATCCCGATGTGCTCTCCATGCGCGTGCTCCTCGCCGAATCGCTCTACGACAGCGGTGAAGTGGATCAAGCACGCGCTGAGTTCGAACGCCTCATCGAGGAATTCGACGATTTTTCCACGGATCCCCTGTTGCTCGCGCGCCTTCGCAACAACCTCGGCCTCGTCATGCTCGATTCCGGCGAGAACATCAAGGCCGAAGAGTTGTTTGCGGAGGTCATATCGATCCGCTCGCGGCATCTCTCCGACGATCATCCCGATGTCGCCGCAACGATGTTCAACCTCGGCATCTGTCGCTATCGGCGTTCCGAGATTCCGGCTGCGATCGAGTCCTTCACGAATCACCTCGGCATGATCGAACGTACGCTCGGCGCCGATCACCGTGAGGCGGCGGCGCCGCGGCGAATGCTCGCCCAATGTCACTTGTCACTCGGCCGATTGGATGACGCCCGCGCACAAGCCACAGCCGCGCTCGAGATCGCAACCAACACTCTGGGTTCCGACCACCCGGAGACGGGCACCATGGCCGTATCTCTCGCTCGCGTCGAGCGCGCCGCCGGAGATACGGCCGTCGCGATCAGACTCTTTGATCAAGCGCTCGATGCATATCGAAAATCGCTTGGTGAAGATCACTCGTGGTATCAATCCGTCAAGTCCGAGCGTGAGAAGTTGACTCAAACGCCCGTGCAAAAATGAAAAACGCCCCGGATCGCTCCGAGGCGTTCCATGATCATCGATCATTCGGAACAAAGCCAATTCAGCGACGACGACGACCCGCCGCGAGTCCGACGATGCCAACGAGCGACAGAGCGCCGGGAGTCGGGACCGGGATGAACAAGTCTGAGGCGCTGTATGGGACGCTGCCATTGATCGTTTGCGCGACTGTGCCCGACAACAATGCCTGGAAGTTGTTGTACACGGAATAGCTCAGCACGGTTCCAGTGCTGCCGTTCGTATTCGTGCGGTAGAACTTGCCTTCGAATGCCCAGAAACGATCCGTCCAGCTGTACGTCGTGTTGTACGGTGTATACACG
>JBKDPX010000064.1:0-10723 GCA_046342165.1 Phycisphaerales bacterium
CCCGTATCGGTGATCCGCAGAAACGATGCGTACTCCTCGCGACCCGCAGGCCCGAGCACGCGGCGGCGACCGCCCGCAAAGACCAACTTGTGCCCCTCGCCCCCCACTTGCGTCATCGACTCGATCGCGTTGCGCACGATGTTCGTCAGCGCTTGACCGATCAAATGCGAATCAGCGTACACATTGACGCCCTCAAGCGACTCGACACCCTCAACCTTGACGCGATCCCATCCCGGAACGCCGTCGTGCATGCACGATTCGAGCGCGCGCTCGATCAACTCGGCGGCATCACAGGGTTCGATTCGCAATTTGAACTCTTTCGAGAACGTCAGCACATCGCCGACGATTTGATCGAGGCTCTTCGCGGCGTTCTCGATTTTCACGGCCAACTCTCGCTGTTTGGGCTGCTGCTCAAGGTCCTGCTCGAGCAGTCTGGCGTACAACCGGATGCCGCCGAGCGGATTGCGGACTTCATGCGCGATTCCCGCCGCCATTTCGCCAAGCGCCGCGAGTCTGCGCGAGCGCTCCAGCGCGGCGTTGGCTTCACTCAATTCGCGATTCAGGCGTGCGACCTCCGCGCGCAGTGACTCGTGCGTGGCTTCCAACTTGGAGGTCACGGCGTTGAACGAGTTCATCAGACTCGCGAGATCCTCGGGAGTCAGACGCGGCTGAGGCCGTTCTGTCGCTGCAGCGTCACTCATGCTCAGGCCTCCCTGTCCTGCATCGTCGGAGGCGTGGTGTTCGCACCGCCGGAGTATGCGTCCGTCGCACGACCCCCGACGGAGAGACGACGAATCTCGCCGCCGACTGCGTTGCAGGCCTCACGAAAAGCCACCATGTCCTTGGCGTCTTGTTCAATAACCTTCGCCGCCAAACCCGCGAGTTCAACGATGGATTGTTCAAAACCGAAAGCGCCACGATCAGCGACGATGCGCTCGATTCGCGCACTCATCGCATCCACGCCGTCAAGCAGTGATTCGCGCTCGGACAAAATCACATCAAGCGCATCAGGATCGACCGCCGCTTCACGCTGTGCGGAGGACAGTTCGCTCAATCGCGTCAGGCGCGTCTTGAGTTCCACCACCAGCGAGTTCAGTTCGTCTTTGTCGTTCGTTCGCTCGGTCATCCTGACCCTTTCGCACCATCCTGGCGCTTCGTACGAGTTCAACTTGGTGTCGCGCTATTCCCCCGAGGCAAGCGCTCCAAGCTTCATTTGCGATTCGAGCCACCGCTCCCAGTCCCGTCTCGACATCGGCAGCGTCGGGTCGTCCCACACGCTTTCCGGAAGTGATTCGTAAAAGCGCTTCGCTCGCGCGTTCGCCGTTCGCGCACGCTCGAACTGTCCCAGTTCCACATGGGCGTTGACGATCTGAATCATGGCGACAAGCGCGGCGGGATCCTTCGGGTAACGCTCTTTCGCCGCGTCATACGCGCGAATCGCCCCTTCGTAGTCCTTCAGATCGAAGTGGCAATCGCCGAGATAGAAACTCGCGTTTCGCTCGTAAAGCTCCTCGATCGCGGACTTTCCATCCGCGGCGGCGAGATCGCGACCAAGTTCCTCGTACACCGACTTCGCGCGATCCAACCGCTCCGCGCGTCGATTGATCAACTCGCGCCGTTCGCCTTCGGGCCGATCCTGCGCCGCGAGTTCACGCGCGACCGCCGAGGCGCTCAGGCGACAGCTGTCGGCGAGCTTGAACTTCGCGATCGTGTTGCGACCGGGAGCGGATTCGGCTTGCGCGCGACGCAGAAACTCCTCGAAGCGCTCGATCGCGCGCTCGTACTGACCGACCCGATAGTAATATTCGCCTAACTCATGAAGCGCGAGTCGGAAGGCCTCGGTCTTTGTTCCGCCGACCGCACCGGTCACGACATCCACGAGCAATCGCTCGGCGTCGGAGTCGTTCTTGTCATCACCGTCGGAAAGATACGTGCGCGCGAGTGGAACCATGCTCGCGTCCGCCCACGAGCCGTATCCCATGGACTCACGACCTGCGATCAGATCGCGGTACTCCTTCGATGCGAGTTCCAAGTCGCCTCTGGCCTGATAGGACTGACCGAGACGGAACCGCGCTTCGGCGGTGCGCTGATCGGAGGGGAAGTCCTTCGCGAAGTCGCGGAACGCGCTGACGGACGCGTCAAGATCGCCGGCGCGATCGAAGCAATCCGCCGCAAACCACAGCGAAGATCCGTATGACCCGTTGTCTTTCTGCGCGACCTTGCCCGCGTGACGACGGTAATACTCTCCCGCCGCGATCAGGTGTCGACGCGCTTCGCGGCGCGTTGCGGGATCAAGTTGGGCGAGCGTCAACGCGCTGTTGCCACCCTCCTCCTCGATCAACTGTTCAGCGATGTGCTTGTTTGATTCGGCAAGCGCGAGAAGCGTGTCGACCGAAGCGCTCTCCGTTCCCGACGCCTTCTCGGCGAACATCGCGAACTCAAGCGCATCGGCGTATGCCTCAAGCTCAAACCGTTCCCGGAATCGAGCGAGCAGGCTTTCTCGCAACTCATCGACCGTCACGCCGCCCCTGGGCAAGCCGGCGATCGCGTTGTCGTAATCCGCCTTCGACTCTTCGAGCAGTTCAGGGCGTGTTCGCGCCAGTTGCGCATTGATCTACGCGCGGCACAAGAACGCGCCCGTCGCCGACGGCGTCAGTTCATGATGCTCGATCAAATACGTGCAGCGGTCTTTCGCCGCAGCGAGCCCGTCCTCACCAAGCGTGCGTTCGATCCGCGCGCGCATCAACGCGACTTCAGGCGCGGATGCATGACCTTCGGGCAACAGTCGTCCGCACAATTCCAATTGGGCGAGTGCGCGTTCGCTGTCATTCACGGCGACATAGGCCTTCGCGAGCGCCGTGTGAACTTCACCGCGAGCCTGCGCAGTTTCGGGCGACTCATCGATTCCGACCAACGCGCGAACCGTCTTGGAGACGGCGTCTTCCGGGTAGCCCTGTCGGGTGAGCAACTCCGTCTGATGCGCGATCACCTTCAGTCGATCGGGCTTCGCAAGTTTGTCATCACCGAGCAGAGTGTGAATCAACTCGAGCGCACGCGATTCATTCTTTCGCTTCCCCGAGATCGATTCATCGAGCACCGTCAGCATCAATTCGACGCGACGATCGTGCATCGATTCCCCGAACTTCGTGGATGCATTCAACGCTTCTTCGATGCGTCCTTCGCGCATGTAGGTCTGCGCGAGATACCAGTAGTCGTTTTCATCCAGCGTCGCCTTCGCGGCCTTCGCGTTGTCGTACTCGCGCACGATGTTCGCGTTGTTCTCGGGTCGATTCAGCCCGAGTTCAAGTTGCCCCTTGTACAGCGAGCGTGCGCGAAGCAGATGGAACTGCTGTCGCTGTTCATCGGTCACACCCGCTGCGAGATTCGGCAGTACCTTGGCGTTGAGACGATCCAGCGCTTCGCCGTACTTGCCGGCGGCCTCAAGTTCATGCGCGGCTTTGAGTTCAGTCCCAAGATCAGGCTTGGGAGCATGACGCACCGCGTAGACCAGACCCGAAGTGAGCACACCTGCCGCGACGACAAGCGCGGGAATCTGCCAGCGCGAGCGCCAACCGGAGGAGGCAGGAGATGAGGGAGCAGGTTCTGTCACCGGGAGACTCCATCGACCGATCCAAACGCGCAACTTTGGCCGATTGAATGCCAAAATCACTCCGAGTGGTTATCGGGCGTCAGAAGCAACCTGCTTGAGGGGGTGATCAGTCCAGATTCTCATCAACCGCTTCCGGCACCACCACCACCGTGCCGGCGAACTGGTCGGGGCGGCCGCGGCCTTCGGTGCTCAGCGTTCCCATGATCGCGAGCGGGAATGCGGCCCACTTCATGAGATTGCGAAGGAATGCGCGCGCGAGTCCCGGCGGTTCGCCGATGAAGTCGCCGTTGCCATCGGGGATCACGCGAATGACGCGCAGGCCGGCGAGCATTTTGCCGGGAGTCAATCCGCCGCGCGCTTCGCCGACGACGCCGAGCACGAAGTTGCACAGCATCGCACCGAGCGTGACATCGGCGAGCGGATACAGCGCTTCGCTCCCGCCGTCGTCACCGAGGAAGCGGAAGACGAACCGAGCGACCGCGAATGAAAGCAGCATGTCGAGCAGTCCCGCGGCGAATCGGCGCGAGACCGGTGCAAGTGAGTAGCCGTACGGCAGGTTGAACACTTGCTTGTCTTCGGGACGCAAGATGTATGCAAGAACTGAAATCATGATGACGAGCATGGCGCCGACCATCAGGCGATAGTCGGATGAACTGACGGGACCGCCTTGCTTGAGCGGACCGTCGTGAAGAATCTCACCCGTATCGAGTCTGAACTCGAGACTGCATCGCTGTGCGATTTCCCCGGGAACTTCGCGGGTCCAGAGTGCGATTCCGCGGCGGGCGTCGGTCAACAGCGCGAATCCCGATCGCGCGGGCACGCCGGCGAACTGCGAGAGTTGCTTCCATCCGAGTTGCGGATCAAAGCGCAGGACCCGAAGCCCATCGCCGTCGCCCCGCACGGAGAGATATCGACTCGCGGCATCGAGGTGCAGGACAGTGATTTCGTTTTTCGCGATGGTCGGCGCATCGATGTGTTCAACTGACATGCCCAGCGGCAACTCACCGCCCGGGGCGTCAAAGATGGTGGATGAATCGGCGCCCGTCGGTTCGGGAAGGATGAGATCGATCTTCCAAACCTGCGTCGAATCGCCCTGGAGAATGACTTCCGAGATATCTCCGAACGATGCCGCACCGATCAGGCGTTGTGTGCGAAGCGACGATTCGAAATCGCGGTCGAGCACGACTTCACGCCAGCGGTCGTTGACAAGCACCCATGCGCTCGCGGCTTCAGCGGAGCGAATCAGTGCCATCGGACCGAGTTTGGTTCCGAAGAACGCGAGCAGGTCACCGGGGACGGGTTGTACCCCCACTTGTTCGAATCGTCCCGCCGGTTGGGTCGTCCACACGCCGGTGCCGGCTTGCCGCACGGCGGTCACCCGATAGATACGCCGGAATCCCGCACTCGATGGCGTGTCTTCATCGAACATCATGTACACGGAAGCGTCGACGGCGGCGAGGGCCATCGGCAGGGATTCAATCGGCGACGCGAACCTGGCTTTACCGGGCACCGATCCTGCAAACGCGGTGTCATCGAACGCGCGAGGCGTGACGTGCATCAGCACCCACGGAGCAAGACCGTCACTGCGAAGAACGAACCACGCATGATTGGGAGTGGCGACCGATGCGACCGAACCCGCGGCGGGCATCGGATCAGCGGCGCGCGCGATCAGCGAGATCAACAGCGAAACGAGAAAGGCGCGAATCATCATGGGTTCAACTCGTCGATGCAAGCCGCGGTCATTCGGATTCCGGTGGGTCGAGATTGAGCATGCGATCCACTCCGTAGCGATCGACGAGTCCCGTGAGATCGAAATTAGCGTCCTTCTGTCGTTCGCGCGGATTTTCGAGACTGCTGAAGGTGATCCCGACGCGGATATCGAGTCCCGTGAGCGTGAGATCCATTCGCGATGCCATGCGCGGACGATTCAACGCGTCGCCGCGAACGGGAACGTCGACGTAACGCGAGAGATCCGCCTCTACAAGCAGTTTGCCGCCTTCGGATAACTCGATGCGCGAAGGTTCGAGCGTCGTCGGATCGAGTTGGATTCGATGATTGTCGAACGACAGCACGATTCGACCGGATTCGGCGTTCCATGAAACGCTCGGCTTCGCCGCGGGGTCAAGCGCGGTCACGCCGAACGCGCGGATGAGGTCCGCGGGGCGCACCGGCACGCCGAATTCAAGCACGGTTTCGCGCTTTGAATTGTCATGGGTGCCGTGAAAGCCGTGGTTTTCATCCGACAGATCGAACCACCAGTATTCGCGGTCGTTGGAACCGAGAACGAAGATCGTGGCTCCGACCTTATCAAAACGAAGGTTGAGGGAAAGCGGTTTGCGAAACTGCAGATACCCCTCGACCTGATCGGTGACGGGCTTGCCGTTCTCATCGAGCCTGTCGACGACCACATCCGCACCGGATGCGAGTCGATCGAGCTTTTCCACTCGCTTATTATAAGATTCAACGATTGTTGAATACGGCGGCAATTGATCCGGCTCGGGGTGGAGCGGCGCCTGAGGCACGGTTTTGCAGGCGCCGATTGCCGCGGCGATCACGAGCATCGCGACTCGGACGATGGCGTTCACGCTTTGGCGCCGCTCTCGGGCGCGTCGACGGGGACGATCTGGCCGAGTTGATCGAGCGCTTCGGCGATCATGCGATCATCGAGTCCGGGGTCGACGACTTCGATGGGCGCCTGCTCAAGGCTCGCGCCCT
This sequence comes from Phycisphaerales bacterium, assembly GCA_046342165.1. Lineage (GTDB taxonomy): Bacteria > Planctomycetota > Phycisphaerae > Phycisphaerales > UBA1924 > JBEIUO01. The sequence continues at coordinate 6,326 of JBKDPX010000064.1, forward strand.
TGGGCAGGACTTTCATCCCGCTTTTGTCGGTGGAAATGCATCGAAGCACGCGGCGACGCACGAGCAACAGTCCGAGCAGATAGCGGAAGCACAATTGACGAGGCTCCGCCGCTGTTCCGAGTTCCTCGAAGAGTTCAAGGAGTTCAGGGTCGCTGAGCAGCTGCTGTTTCTTGGCTTCACCGGGGCGATACTCGGTGCGCCAGACTCCGAAAAGGCGGAAGGGCGGCGTGGGACGCGCGCCACTGCTCCATGCATCAGACGAGAAATCAAGTCTTTCGAGATTCGGAGCGCCCTCACGCTCGACGAGTGTCGCGACGATGGTCTCACCGAGGGAGAATGCGCGACCGCTGTCGGCGCATGAGCCGGTGGAGCGCGAGACGGAATAGCCGGTTGATGCGAACGCCATATGCCGAGAGTGTACAACCCACAGGCGGCGAAGTTCAGCAACTGACGCGGAAAGTCCGCTGCTGGGTGCCTTCGGGCCCGACTTCGAATCGCATGGTTTTGCCGCACTTCGAGCAGCGCGCGAGGTAGAAGGATGCGCCATCACCCAAGACGGTGCGGAAGACGCGCTGGTACACACCCGCACATTCGAACCACACCTGAATGGATGACCGGGGCGAACGCGGCTCGGGTTTGGCACGCGGATCGGGTTCGGAGAAGTCGAAAGAGTCTCGAGAGCCGTTCACAGCAGAAGCCTATCGGCGAGGCATCGTGCGGTAAAACAAAAACCCTCTCCCGTGTGTGCGGGAGAGGGCGAATTCAGTTCAGAGGACTGATCAAAATCAATCAGCGACGACGACGGCCGGCGACCAGACCACCGAGACCGACGAGCGCAAGGGCGCCGGGCGCGGGGACTGCCGTGCCGCTGATTTCAACGTTGTCGATACGGTTGCTGCCGGTCGCGGCGCTCAGACCCGAGATCGACTGGAATCGCACAAGGACCGAACCTTTGTTATCGGCGCCCGAGAGCGTCGCGGTGGTGGTGTAGATCGCGTTGCGTGCGACGGTTGATGACCACGTCGCCGGTGCACCACCGCCGCCGGACTGCAGGACGGTGTACGAGGCGAGGACGGTCGTCCAGTTCGCGCCGCCGTCGGTGCTCATGATGAGCGTGAATGACGAGGGGCCGGTGGAACTGCGAGCCTGATCCCAGCTCAAGCTGATCGTGGAGTAACCGGTGGTCGAGAACGAAGCCTGGTAGTAGTCACCCGTGTTCCAGTTGTTGCTGGAGAAGGCGTACTGAGAACCGTTGCCTGCGGGCGAGGTGTACGTCGCGGCAGCGGCGGCGTGCACGCTCGTCAGGCTCGATCCGGCGGTCAGCGCGCCGGCATCAGCGGCGCCGACTCCGTAGGTCGTGCCCGTCGGAACATTTCCCGTTCCCGTCGGGAACGCCGTCGTGATGCTCCACGACGCGATGATGTCGGCCTGCGCGAGCGAACCCGCGGCAGCCAATGCAAGAACCGCAACAACTGAATTCTTCATGTGTGTCTCTCTCATCAATCATCCACGAGCCGAAGGAACGCCCACCGACTTCGCGCCCGCGACAAAGCCGGAAGGAACATGACCAACGTCGACCGACAATGAGATTGAGAGAGTCTGCGCGTGGCGCGGAAACCGCCACGACAACGAACGCAAGAAGCGGAACTTCACGCGCTCATCTGATCTCTCTCATTTCTCCGTCGGCGTTAGCCGCGCCACCATAGTAATGGAACCACCTCTCGTGTCAATTCGATTCCACCCGAAGCGGGGTAATGCGCAAATCAAATGACATCAATCGCGTCCCATAAGCAACGTCTCGGTCGCTCGACGACAACAAAAAAACCCCCGCTGAACGGTCAGCGAGGGTCCACATGATTGAAGAGAGATCGCGAACTCAGCGACGACGACGACCGGCGATCAGTCCGCCCAGGCCGACCAACGCGAGCGCGCCCGGCGCGGGAACCTGTGTGCCCGACACCACGATGTTATCGATACGGTTCGTGCCGCCGGTGGCGACCGTCGAGTTGTTCACGAGGCGGAAGAGAACCGTGGACTTGTTGTCCGCGCCGGAGCCCGCAGCGCCGGTGGTGTTGAACGCAGCCTGCACACCGTTGGCGACCGACCACGCGAGCGTGTTGGTACCCGAAAGACCGGCCTGAATCACAGAGTAGCCGGACACCAAGGTGCTCCAGTTCGCGCCACCGTCGGTGCTCATCGTGAGTGAGAAATTCGACGGGCCCGTGCTGCTGCGCGTCTGATCCCAGGAGATCGAGATGCCCGAGTAGTTCGTCGTGGACACGGAGATCTGGTAGTAATCACCAACAGACCAGTTGTTGGAAGACAACGAATACGTTGAACCGTTGCCCGAGGGGCTCGACCACGTGGTCGCGGCGAGCGCATGGGAGCCGCTCAGCATGCTTCCGGTCGTCAGCGCGCCAGCGTCCGCGGCGCCGTAGTTGAACGAAGTGCCCGTGGTCGCGGCGGGGATCGCCGTCGGCATGCTCCACGACGCGATGATGTCGGCCTGCGCGAGCGAACCCGCGGCCAAAGCAAGAACTGCAACAACTGAATTCTTCATGTGTCTCTCTCACAGAATCCGCGCGAGCCGAAAGGAGGGAACTCGGACTTCGTGCTCGCACCGAAGCCGAACCAAACACAGTCGACTTCGCCGGACATTGAATTGAGAGAGATTGTCTGCCGCGGGGAAACGCCACAGCAACAAGGGCAGGAAGCGGAACTTCATGCCTTCGCCTGATCTCTCTCATTCTCCGCCGGCGTCAGCCGAACGCTCATGGTACAGAACTCCGCGCCATCGACAAGCCCGAATCGAGGGTTCTTTGACAACAACTTGTCAAGCCCCGATACCGAACGCACATCAAACAAAACCACTCTATTCGGTCCCAACAGGATTGCGTTTCGGGCGGATCAGGTACAATCCTCCTACGCTACGCGATGCCGCTCTGAAGCCTCGGTGACGGACTCTCGGCACCGAAAAATCTCGCGGCATCGAACGGAACACAAGGTCTTGACCAGCACGGTTTCGACATCTCGAGGCGCATCGAAGACCCCGCCACCCCCGACGGCGATCGGCTTGATCGCCGGCGGCGGACGACTCCCGATCGTCATCGCGCAATCGCTGAAGGCGTCCGGACATCCCGTGCATTGCCTTGGGCTTGCCGCGCAGGCGGAACCGGAACTGCTTGAGATTTGCGACAGCTTCCGAGAGGTCGGGATCTTCCGCATCGGCAGTTGGGGCCGGATCTTCCGCAAGATGGGCGTCAAACACGCGATCATGGTCGGCAAGGTCGACAAGGCCAAGTTGATGCATGATCCTTTCCGTATTCTGAAGAACATCCCGGATATCCGTACCGCGATCAGTTGGTACCGACATCTGCGGCAAGACAAGCGATCCGGCGCGGTGCTCACGACCGTTGCGAACGAACTGGATCGCTGTGGAGTATCCCTCTTGGACTCAACCGCACCGATCCCCCAGGAAATGGCGTCCGAAGGCGTCATGACCAAAAAGCAACCCAGTTCACTGCAGCGCGCGGATATCGAGTTCGCGTGGCCCCTGCTCTCGGAAACGCTTCGGCTGGACATCGGACAGGCGATCGCGGTTCGCGAGCGCGATGTGATCGCCGTCGAAGCAGTCGAAGGCACCGATCGCATGATCGAGCGCTCCGGCGAACTCTGTCGCTCCAAGGGCTGGACGTTGTGCAAGGGTGCGCGCGCCGGGCATGATCGCCGCGCCGATGTCCCCACCGTCGGACTCAACACGCTCCACAACTTGCACAAGAGCGGCGCGGGGTGTCTCGCACTCGCGGCGGGCGATGTCATCATGCTCGACAAACAGAAAATGATCGCGCTTGCGGACGAACTTGGCATCGCGATCATCGGCGTGCCTGCCGCGCACGCCACGGGGATGTTCTAAACGTGAGCGACTGTCCGTTCGTCAGTCGCGGCGGTTTGAAACTCCGGCACGCACTCGATCAGTTTCAACTTGATATCAAGGGCTTCACCTGCGTCGATCTGGGATGTTCGACGGGCGGATTCACGGACTGCATGCTGCAGGCGGGCGCCGCGAAGGTCTACGCCGTCGATACGGCTTACGGGCAACTTGCGTGGAAACTGCGGAACGATCCGCGCGTTGTCGTATGCGAACGCAGCAACGGACTGCACTTGGAAGCCCGCGAGCAGGTTGATCTCGCCGTCGCCGACATGGGTTGGACGCCTCAGCGCCTGCTCATTCCCGCCGCGCTGAAGTGGCTCAAACCGACAGGCGAGATCATCACGCTGATCAAGCCCCACTACGAACTCAAGGACATCGGCAGAAGCGAACTGCCGCGCGGCGGAGTGCTCGAAGAAGCCGCGGCGCTTGAGGTGACCGAAGAAGTCGTGCGTCGACTTCCGCAACTC
>JBKDPX010000065.1:0-3920 GCA_046342165.1 Phycisphaerales bacterium
CGAGAGGTTCTCGTTGCGGCGGACATGGTCAGCGACCATGCGAGATTCGTTGTCACCCATGTGGAGATCGAGGAGGAGCACATGCGGCTTGAACTTTTCGCACTCCATGCCAGCCTGGAAGGCGGTCGTGGCGGTGTGAACTTCATATGAAGTCTGTTCAGTCAGAATCTTCGAGAGTGTGTCGACGATTTCCTTCTCGCCATCGGCGATCAGGACGCGCGTCCGACCTGAATTCACGCCTTCCACGGGAATGCCGTGTGCGCGCATGAACTTCACCAGTTCGGCTGTCGGGATTCGGCGATCGCGGGAGCCCGGGATGCGATATCCCTTGAGCGAACCGGAGTCGAACCACTTGGAAACCGTCCTCGGGGCCACATTGCAAATCTTGGCCACTTCACCCGTTGTCAACACATCTTTGTCCATCGGCATTTTCGCACCTCGCAAACTCAGGGGTCGGAATGCCTCCCCATCCACCTCGGGCGCAACCGTGCACCCGCTTGATGTGATGCAGATCGACGCGCTGACGGCGCGGATTGAGTCGACTTTGTCATTTGCGACGGAGAAGTTGAAAAATATGAATAATCGTGATCACCGAACAAAGTCCAGCCCGAGTCGGTCGTTTCCGGACCGCGCGCCGTTCGGACTTCCTTGCGTTTGACGGCTGCATACGCTTGGCGTTACATTGAACAACCCCGATTGCGGGGCGGAATTTGTACGGATGTCGCCCTTCGATTCATTGGAATCGGTTGGGAGTCTTTGGTTGTCAGGATTCTGAGGAGTTGCGCGTGTCCAATCGATTCGCCCGCCAGGGTTCCCCCATGTCCGGTTTGTTCATCGCGGCTTTGCTCGCCGCCAGCGGAATGAACGTCAGCATCGCGCATGCTCAGGATGAGTCCGGCGCAGTCGCCTCGGACCGGAAGATGACTGATGCGGAATTGCTTTCGGACTTCCTTCACTATGTGCGCATCGATCGGACCGACCTCGCCGCGGCGATGGGATCGGAACTGCTCAGTCGGTCGCCGAGCGCAACTGACTTTGCGAAACTGGTAGAGACCGGTGACGTGGAGCGCTTTGACTCCACAGCGCGGCGTGCGCAAAAGGTTCGCGATCTCGAAGAGACCGCGACGAAGATGCTGAAGCTTTACGAAGAAGGTCGCTTGGCGCGTGCGCGCGATCCCGAAGAACTTCAGCGGAACATTGATGCGCTGACAGGAACCTTGCGCGGCATGTTGCTCGCGAAGAGCCGCATTCTCTCCGCCGGCGAGTATGCCGCGCCTGCGTTGCTCAACGCTTTGTTGGATCGAACCAATCCGGCGCGCGCCGCGGAAGTGCAGCGAGTGGTGATTGAGATGGGCCGTCAGGCGGTCGTTCCTTTCTGCACCGCGATGATGGAGTTGCCGCCGCAGCAGCAGGAATTGCTCGCGAATGTGATCGGACAGATTCCGTATCGCACGAGCCTTCCTTTCCTCGCGGAGGTCGCCGAAACCACTTCGAACGATGCCGTAAAGGCCGCTTGTGAGCGCGCGATCGCACGGTTGGGCGGAACCACGACCGACACGGCTGGCATGTACATGCAACTCGCCGAAGGTTACTACGCGGAGAAGAACGAACTGACGTCGTTCGTCGCCGAAGAGCATCAGTTGCTCTGGAATTTCAATCCGGGCGCCGGGCTGATGATGACGGCGATTCGTACGCCGGTCTTCCACGAAGCGATGGCGATGCGTTGCGCCGAGCGCGCGATGGCGGTTCAAGGCCGCAGCGGCGGGATTGCGCCGGACACTGTGGCGCTTTGGGTCGCCGCCAACTTCTCCCGCGAGATCGATACTCCGGACGGCTACGTGAATCCCGCGTATCCCGTTGAGGGCGCCGCGCTGCCTGATGCCACGCCTCGTCGTGCGGCATCGTATTTCGGCGTCGCAGCGGGGCCGCAGGTTGCGCAAATGGTTCTCGCTCGCGCGATTGATACCCGAGACACGCAGTTGGCACGTCTCGCACTTGCGTCAGTACAGGCGACCATCGGCAACTCCGCGATCGTGGGCAACTCCGGAGGCCGAGCTCCATTGGTCGAAGCGTTGTCGTATCCGAATCGTCGCGTGCAGTTCGATGCTGCACTTGCGTTGGCCGGCGCGCAGCCCGCGAGCGCTTTCGGCGGCTGTGAGCGCGTTGTGCCGCTGCTGGCTTCAACATTGACGGAGTCATCGGTGCAAACCGCCGCGGTGTTGTCTGATGATGCTGAAAGCTACCAGGGAATCCGCACGGCATTGGAGAGCATGGGCTATCGCGTCTTGGCGCAAGGCCGAAGCGTCTCTGAGATGGAAGGCATGCTTGCAGAAACCGGGAATGTCGAGTTGGTGGTCTCGGTGCTTTCGACGCCGGATAAGGCCGCGGGCGTTGTCGATCAGGTTCGCAATCATGTTCGTCTCTCGGCGACACCGATCTTGTTGCTCACCGGTCAGGATTCCTACATCGACCTCGGTCGCCGTTACGCAACCGATCACTCCATCATGGTCCGACAGGTCGGACTTCCGGCGGAGACGTTGCTGCGCGCTTCCTATGAGTTGGTTGAAGCGGCATCCGGTGGCGCGATCTCGTCTGAGGAGGCCGATTCCTACAAGACCCGCGCCGTTGCCGCACTGCGCGACCTTGCGGTCTCGGGCAACGCCGTGCTCAACGCCGCGGATTCGGCGGCGACCTTGATTCAGGCGCTTCCTGATGCCACCGGAGCGGCGAAGTTGAACATTGCAGAGGTTTTGTCGCGTATCGGCCAGGATCGCGCGCAGCGCGCGGTGATGGATGCCGCGCTCGAAGCATCGGGTGATGAACAGGTCGCACTGCTCGGACTCGCGAGCGGATCCGCGAAGCGTTTCGGAAACATGATCGAAGAGCGTCAGGTGAAGAATCTCGTGACGCTGGCTCGGGACGGAGGCGATGCGGAGTCCACCGCAGCCGCGGCGCTCATGGGCGCATTGGGATTGCCCAACACGGAACTCATGCCGCTGATCACCGGAACGAAGTGATTCGATCCTTTTATTAGAGAAGCGAGCGGGCTCCCTGATGGTCGGGAGCCCGCTTTGTTTTTGCTGCACTCTTGAAGAGATGCCCCGAGCGGGTGTATTCGGATCATCGTTCCTGGGGATCTGCAGGACCGAGAACCGTTATGGTCGGCACAGACGGACATCAGTTTCAGATGATGTTGTGACAAGCCTCACGCCGGGCGAAGCCATTTCCGATGATGAAGGTGTCGGCGTGGGAGTGCTTCGGAGGCACTGGTGCAGGCGCGCGACGCGAAGGGATAGGACTCCCTTCGAATCTGTTGAAACCTTCCGGCGGCTCGTGACCTCCGGATTCGGCATCTCTCAAGGAGTGATTCGCATGCGTAAGTCAGCTCGTAAGGCCTTTACTCTCGTTGAAATCTTGATCGTCGTCGTGAGTCTCGGCATCTTGGCCGCGATCGTCGTTCCGCAGTTCACCAGCGCGACGCAGGACGCCCAGACGGGCAACATCCGCGCGCAGCTCAAGAGCTTGCAGAACCAGATCGAGTTGTTCAAGGCTCGCTCGACCGATGGTCAGTATCCTGACCTCGTCGGCGCCGGCTGGGACACGATGATCGATCCGAACGGCGACGGCGACTTGACCGACGGCTATATCAAGGCCGCCGCCAAGAACCCCTTCAACAACAGCACGACGGTCGGCGCGGCCGCGGCGGTCGGCACCGGTTGGCACTACAACCGCACGACGGGCGTCTTGGGCGCTTGCTACTACGACGAGTCGACCGACACGCTCACTCCGGCGACTCCGTAAGTCGTTCGAAGTCGGTTTGAAATCACAACAGATCGGCCGGGGCCTGACGGCTCCGGCCGGTTTTGCGAAGGGAACGAACGAATCGGTGCGGGAGGCGGCATCATGTCGGTGAGCATGCG
>JBKDPX010000066.1:0-14406 GCA_046342165.1 Phycisphaerales bacterium
ACGGGCGGACTTGTCTCCAAGCTTTTGACTGATGTCCCGGGCTCGAGCTCCACCTTCATCGGCGGATTGATCACCTATTCCAATGAAATGAAAACGACATTCGCCGATGTTGATTCGGCGCTGTTCGCGAAGGAAGCACCGGGAGCGGTGAGTCACGAAGTCGCTGCGGCGATGGCGGCTGGTGGATTGAAGAAACTCGGGGCGGATTTATGTGTGTCGGTCACCGGGATCGCAGGTCCGGGCGGAGCTGTTCCGAGTATCGGAGACCGGCCGGGCAAGCCGGTGGGGTTGGTGTTCATCGGAATCGCGTTGTCGGATTCCTTGGCGACGGCGCTCGGAGTTCCGGCGTTGCAGACGCGCGCGTTCAAGCACATCAACGACCGCGTTCAAGTTCGTGAATGGTCCGCCAAGAGTGCGCTCGCCGCGATGTGGTTCACGCTCAACGGCCGAGCGGATGTTCGATTGCTTCGAGAAATCGACTGGCCGCCGGTCGCGGTCGTGAAGAGTTCATGATCAAGGAGATCGAGATTGTCTGATTCACCGGAACTCGATGCATTGCTCGCAAAAGCGATGAGCGGAGACAAGCGCTCGGTCATCGCGTTGATGGAGGCGTTGGCGCCTCGCGTACGCGCGCGAATCACGCCGAAGATCGGTGCCGCCTACCAATCGCAACTCGATATCGACGATCTCATGCAGGTCACCTTTCTCGAGTGCTTCCTGCGCTTGAAGAGCTTCACAAGCGGAGATTCCTCCGCATTCCTCGCATGGATGACCCGACTGGCCGAGAACAACTTGATTGATGCGGTGCGGGCGATGGATGCGCTCAAGCGTCCCGGCCCCAAGAATCGAGTGGATGCAAACAGAGCGCCCGAGGATTCGATGGCCGCGCTGGTGGATGTCCTCGGAATCACGGACACCACGCCCAGCATGGTGGCGATGCGCGGCGAAGCGGGGAACATTCTGGTCCGCGCGATCGACGAACTGCCGGGGGATTACGCGCGCGTGATCAAACTTTATGACCTGCAAGGGTTGAGTCCGTCACAAGTCGCCGCGGAGTTAAAGCGTTCTGAGGGAGCCGTGTTCATGCTCCGAGCGAGGGCTCACGATCGATTGAAGGAGATTCTCGGCCCCTCAGCCCGATTTTTCTCGTCAGCCGGGTGAGTTGGCGGAGGATCTTGCGTTTGGCTCGGGGAGGGGTCGCCACCGGGGACCCGATTCGCTGTGGAATGAACACGCATGGGCGATTCCGATTCCAACATCCCGCCGACAGACTCGAAACAATCGAGTTCGACGCCAGATGATTCGCCGACTTCCGACGGCGGCGGCAACCGTGATCGCAACTTGATCGAAGCCGCGCTCCAGGATGTGACGCCGTTTGATTCAGCCCCGGGTCATGTCACCGATCTGCCTCCCGCGGACACCTTCCCGGGTTACGAGATCCTGCGTGAGATCCATCGTGGCGGTCAGGGTGTCGTTTATCTTGCGCTGCAGAAATCCGCAAAGCGTCGCGTCGCCGTAAAAGTGATGCATGCCGGGCCGTTCATGGGAAGTAAAGGCCGAACGCGATTCGAGCGGGAAGTTCAGATTCTCGGCCAGTTGAATCATCCGCACATCGTGCGGATCCACGACAGCGGCGTGACCAAAGACGGCGGCGTGTTCTATGTGATGGATTACATTTCAGGTCGCACGTTGAGCGAGTTCGTGCAGGCCAAGAAGCCGGATCTCGACACGATCCTGAAGATCTTCGTGAAAATCTGCCAAGGCGTGAACGCGGCGCATCTCAAAGGCGTGATCCATCGAGACCTCAAGCCTGCGAACATCCGCGTCGATCAAAACGGCGAACCGGTCATCGTCGACTTCGGCCTCGCGAAACTCGCGGTGCCGGATTCGCCTTCCGAAGGCGAGGCCGCGCATGAGGTCATGTCGATGACGGGCCAGTTCATCGGATCTCTGCCGTGGGCGAGCCCCGAGCAGGCTGAGGGCGCACACGGTCAAGTCGATGTGCGAACCGACGTGTACTCGCTGGGAGTGATCCTCTATCAAATGCTGACCGGCCGATTCCCGTATGAGGTGATCGGCAACATGCGAGATGTGTTGGATCGCATTCTTCGTGCCGAGCCCGTCAAGCCGAGCACCGTGCGTCGCAATATCGGCGATGAGATTGAAACGATCGTGCTCAAGTGTCTTCGCAAGGAGCGTGATCGCCGATACCAAAGCGCGGGCGACCTCGGTCGTGATCTCGAGCGCTACATGCAGGGCCAGGCGATCGAAGCCAAGAGTGACAGCGGCTGGTATGTGATCTCCAAGACGCTTCGCCGCTACCGAATGCCTGTCGGTGTTGGCGTCGCGTTCCTTGTGCTGATCGCGGGATCAAGCGTTGTTCTGTCAGTCTTGTATCGACAGAAGTCGATTGCGCAGACGCAGGCGTTGGAGAGTGCAAGGATCGCCGAAGAGCGGCGCGTCCAAGCCGATGAAAATGCATCGATCGCGCTCGGCCTTGCGGGCACGATGCTGTATGACTTCCCGCCCGCCATCGAGAAACTGGTCGGATCGACGCAGGCGCGGCGGACTTTGCTGGAAAGTGTTCAATCCCAAATCGCGAAACTGCAGGACGATGCGCCGAGCGATCCCGGTCTTCTCAAGATGCTCGCGGATGCGCATGAACTCGCCGGCGATCTCAAGAGCGGACTCAATATGCAGAGCGCAGGGACTCTCGATGAGGCTGCGAAACACTACGAATCGAGTTCGAAAATCCGTTTGCAGTTGCAGGCGCTCGATCCCGATGGCAAAGCGGCGTCGGCGGTGGCGCGGTCGGACTTGCGCTTGGCGCACGTGAAGCTGTTGCGACAGGACTTCAAAGGAGCACAGGAACTCGCTGAGAGAGCGACCGCATCCTTTGGTGCGATCGCGGCAAAGGCGGGAGATTCTGAAAGGCGTTCCGCTCGCCTCGCACATCTTGAGGCGCAACTCAAAGTCGCCGATTGCAAACTTCGTCGTGCCGAGCGTGGTGATGATGATGTGCTCGCCGAAACCGCGCTGAAGGATTACTCGCGGATCGACTCGGAGTTCCGCGAGCTTTTCGCGGATGATCGTGCTGACGCCAAGGTGGCGCGATGGCTCGGTGTCATGAGCGACAAACGCTCGTTGGCGTTGATGACATCCGCATCCCGCATGCGCTCTGATGCCGCAAAAATGAACCATGCCAAGCCCGGCTCCGGCGCGGACATGTTGCGCAAAGCAGCGGTGTTGGCGGACCAAGCCGCGGAGTTTTCAAACGCCGCGGCGGAGGAGTTTGCGAAACTCTCGGCTGACTTTCCAAAGAACGGCGAACTCAAGCGCGATGCGTGGCTCGCTTGGTACATGGCGGGTTCATCAGCCGCGGAATCCGGACGAATCGCGAAGTCGTCGGATGACCCGACCGCGGCACGCGCCGCATGGACGCGAAGTCTTGATTGCATGGACAAAGCCATGCTCATTGCGAAGGAACTCGAGATTTCTGATCCGGTCAATCTCGAAGCCAAGCGCGATGTCTCTGCCGTTCACTTCAGAAGAGGCAACGCACATCGTGAGATCGGGTTGCTTGCCGCCGGTGATGAACGCATTCGTTCGCTCGAATCTTCAATGTCGGATTTCAGGTCTTGTCTCTCGCTCCGCGAGTTCATCATGCAGACGGATCCGATGCAGCAGCATCGTCGGGATCTCGCGGCGGCTCTGTACCGCTGCGGCCAGATCGCGCTCGAACTCGGAGATCCCGCCGCTGCGCGCGGCTTCGCGCATCGATCCAAGGATCAGCTCTCGATCTTGATTGAGGAGAAGGCCATGGAGTCCGAGAACTCGGAGCTTCGGGAAGTTCAAGCGCTGTTGGAGCGCGCCGGGGGAGCAGAAGGCGTTCCCTAATCCTGTCTTCATCCGGATTTCTCTTGACCGGGCGCAACCGTGGCTGTAAGGTGTGCGTTTGGAGAGATCAGTGCGCGCCCTTGTCGTGTGCGCGCCAGGGAGAGAGACCGGATGCTCACGCACAGCAGACCGTCCGTTTTGGTCATGGCCGCTGGCTTGGCGCTTTCATGCGCACAGGTTGCAACCGCGCAGACGACTGTCAATTGGGCCGCGGGCGTCAACGGGAACTGGGGAACATCATCCAATTGGTCACCCTCGATCGTTCCGGACAATTCGGGTGTGCTCACCTACAACGTGAACCTGCCGAACTACGGCGTGTTGTACACGGTCACGCTCGATACCACGCGTGATGTGACAAACCTCAACGTGAACGGTACTTCACAGGACACCGTGTTGGATCTCGCGGGTAACGACCTCTCGCTGGCGGGAAACTTCAATCTCAACAAAGGTTACATCGCCGGAGACGGCGGCGGAAATCGGATCATCGTCGGGGGCACGGCCACGTTCAACGGCGGCATGTACATGTGGGCCGATCTTGAAACCAACGGCAACCTCGTGTTCTCCTCGTCATCAGATGAAGAATTCTGCGACACGGGCGTCGACCATAACGGTTCGACCGTCACGTGGTCGGGAACCGGGGATATTCAGTTCCTTGGCGGGAGTGTTTTCAACCACAACGTCGGTTCGACATTCAACATCACGCACGCCGGAAACAACCTGTTCAACGGTTCAGGGATTGATACGTTCAATAACTTCGGCACCATGGTCAAGAGCGGTGGGACGGGAACCACAACTTTCCAGAACATTGACTTTCAAAACAAGGGCACGCTGAAGATTCTCTCCGGCGAAGTCAAGTTCGTGACCACGAGTCTGGTCAGCGAGGGGGAGTTGACCGAGGGCGCCTTCGAAATCGCCGAAAGCGCGGGCATGCGCGTGATGAACGCCGCCGGTCAGGACGAGGAGATTCAAACCTGCAGCGCGCGAGTCTCTCTTTCCGGCGTCAACTCGCGATTTGTCTCACTTGATGCGCTTCAGACCATCACGGATAAGGGCCAGCTGCAGCTTGAGTCAGGCCGCAACTTCCGTTCTCGCGGCGCGATCAACAATCAAGGCGCCATTCGAGCCGTTTCACAAGCGCGTTTCGAACTCTCCGCGGGTTCAGTGCCGAGCGTGAACACCGGACTCATGGACGCATCCGATCAAGGCGTGATCGCCGTGCTCGGTGGAGCTGCGATTCAGAATGACGGCGCGATGCGAGCTTCCGGACAAGGTGCGATCGCGTTCCTGACCGGCAGTACGCTGAACAACATCGTCGGCGGAACGCTTGTCGACGGTCGATTCTTCGCTGAAAGCGGGGGCCTGATCATCGGGGATCAGTTCGCCGGAGTTCGTCGACTCGAGGCAGTTGTCGTCGTCAACGGACAGGATTCGGATATCCGCGGAAGCCAAAGCGGATCCATGCTGAATGGAATCCGCATTATCGGGAGCGCCGGTTCGCTTGAGTTCAATGATCGCACCGTCACGCTCTCGGAAGATCTTTTCATTGACCAGTCAAACGGCCAATCCGGTACTTTGGTTGTCGGAGATCATGCGGTTCTCTCCTTCACCAACGGCGCTCGATTTGCGTCGTTGACGAGCGGCGAGTTCAGCCTTGGCTCGCTCACCGTCCGTGGCGAAGTGATCGCTGACAATCTGGCGATCCGACGCATCAACAGCAAAGTGACTCTTGATCGACCCACCGCGATCTTGCGGAACCGAACCACCGGCCTTGACGCGCTCAGTTCGCTCGAGCAAATCGGTTCGCGTGCGGAACTGACCATCGCGCAGGGGCGCGATCTCATCACCACCGGGAATCTGAACGCCGAAGCGGGCAGCGTCGTACGAATCGGTGCGCCGTCCGGGCAAAACCGTTCAAGGCTTGATATCGCCGGTTCATTCACCCTCAACGGGACATGCATTCTCGAAGGTGGCGAACTATCAGCGCTGCAAACAGTCAATGCCGGACAGTTGCGAGGCAACGGTTTCATCGGCGGCGAAGTGATCAACCTCGGACTCATCGCCCCGGGCATCGGTATCGGCGGCATGAATTACGCAGGCGACCTTCGGACCTTCGGACAGAGCGCGATGGAGTTTGAACTCGCCGGTTCTCTCCGCGGCGTTTCGTACGACACGATCAATGTGGCTGAAGAACTCGAGTTCATCGGTGCAGGTGGCAGTGCCGGCCTGCTGAGACTCATCCTCGTCGACCACTTCACTCCCGCCGACGGTGAGCGATTCCTGTTGATCTCGCATGGTTCTCGAATCGGAGCGGGTTTCAGCGAATTCGACTTCCTCGGCTTGCCGTCGGGCGCAAGTTTCGCGATCTCTTACGAAGACGCCGGCGTGTTTGCAACCTACTCCGTGCCCGCGCCCGGTTCTGTCTCGATTCTCGCGCTCATGGGAATTTTCGGATCGCGGCGGCGTCGTTGAATTGAATCACTCTTCCGGTGCGACGAGAAAAAAACGCCCGATCTCGGCGTTGAAGGTCTCATTTTCGCCGTCGCGATCGGTGGTGCGAAAAACATAGTGGCCCTGCATCGTTCCCCATCGCGTCTCAAGAGGACAGAAACTGGAGTACTCGTGGGAGTCGCCCGGCTGAAGTTCCGGTTGTACGCCGATGACGCCCTCTCCTGCAACCTCATGTGATTCGCCGTCCGCGTCCACGATCAACCAATATCTCGAGAGCAACTGTACTGAGCGATCTCCGATATTCGTGATCTGCACTCGATAGGCGAACACGAACTTTGACAGTTCAGGATCTGATTGTTCGCGTAAGAACGCGGGGGTGATCCTGACCCTGATGCCTTTGGTCGTCGTATCCGAACCGAGCGGGCGGGTCAACTGACCTTCTCCTTGCGTGGAAGTCCTTCGGGAAGAATGCGTGAGTATGCGAGCTTGCCGATGACCAACCCGATCGCCGCGCCGGCGACGACGTCCGACGGATAGTGTGCGAAGAGCACAACCCGGGCGGTTGCGACGATGACCACCAGAGCGATCGCCAGTTCACGCAGGCGCGGATACATCCGCGTGAGGTACACTGCGAGCACAGCCGCGGCTGCGGTATGGCTGCTGGGAAAGCTCCACAGTTGTGAGCTCTCCCAAGCATGAATCGCGCGAACTCCCGTTTCGGCCGGCATATTGAACGTTTCCCACGGCAACGTGAGTTGGTGCGGCTCCAGGAACTTGGGGCGCGGGCGACCGAGCAACATTTTGAGAGCGTTGCAGATAAGCGAGTTCATCGCGGTTGCGACGAGAAACGACGGCAGCTTGCGCTTGCCCGCGGGATCGAGCCGAAGGATCGCCACCCAAATCAGTACAACGCTCGTGAAAGCGCCGAATTGCTGGACAAACTCCAACTCTCGCTTGACGTCGCCTCCGAGGGTCAGTCCGCCGCCGGGTTGCATTTTGAGGGCCAACTCAGCCGCGATCGGATCGAGCGGCAGCAGAATCATCGCCCCGGTCATGCCGATGGCGAAGATCGAAAGCAGGGACATCCACGAATCTCCGTCACGCACCGCGTGCACGGAGGCGATACCCTTAGTTCCGTCAGTTTGTTCCGGAGTCATGTTCATCGCCAATCACCCGCAACATCCTAGCGTCAATCCGTTGTTGCGTTTCGCGGATTCCCGTCTCGCGGCGACGATCGGCCGATGGCTCACGCAGCGCAGGCGGGCCGAGTGGATTGTCGTTCTTGTCTGCCTCTTGTTGTATCTTCCGGGCTTCTTCTCGATGCCCGCCATCGATCGAGATGAAGCACGATTCGTCCAAGCGTCGCGGCAAATGCTCGATGCCGCATCGTGGCACGATCTCGTGGTGCCGATGATTCAAGATCGTCCACGCCTGCAAAAGCCGCCGTTGATTTACTGGATTCAATCCGCGTCGGCATGGTGCCTGAGCGGCAGGATCTTCGGGAACGCCTACGCCATTGCGGATGCGGTGTGGATGTACAGAGTGCCGAGTCTTGTCGCCGCGATCGTCGTGTGTCTGATGACAATGCGAATGGCTCGACGTTTTTATGCGCCGCCCGCGGCCACGCTCGCGGGCGTTCTGATGGCGTGTAACCCGGTGATGTTTTGGGAGGCTCGTCAGGGTCGATCAGACATGGTCATGATGGCCTTCACGGTCACATCGATCTACGCGCTATGGCGCATCCTCGAGCGACCCTCGATCACGCCCCGATTTCGACACGTGATTCTGCTCTGGCTGATGGTTTCTCTCGGAGTCTTGACCAAAGGGCCCGTTCCGCTCATGGTCATTCTGCTCGGCTTGCTCGTATTCAGTGCACTGGAGCGATCCACGAGCGTTTGGCGGCGGGTCAGGCCCGTCACGGGATCGGTGATCGTCGCGCTTCCCATTTCGATTTGGGTGTGGCTGCTCTCGAAGGAGATTGATCTTCCGATCTATCTCGCTCGTGTGTGGCAAGAGACCGGAGGCCGAGCCGCTTCGGCGATGGAGGGACATGGAGGCCCTGCAGGCTATCACCTGGTGCTTGTGTATGCCGCGTTCTTTCCCGGGTGCATGCTCGCGATTCCTGCGGTCAAGCGAAGCTTCTCCCGCGCAGTTCGGATTTCAGGTCAAGGCTGGTCAATCGTCCGATCGATGCGCGTGAAGCATCGCCCTGAAGTGTTCATGTTGTCTTTGTTGTTGCCTTCATGGATCGTCTTTGAGGCGTCCGGCACGAAACTGCCTCACTACACGCTTCCACTCTATCCGTTGCTGGCGATCATGAGTGCGCGGATGGTCTTCGCGGCGGGTCGAATGCAAGCGCTTCGCAAGCGAGTTCTCGTGTTGTTGCTCCGCTTCTACGGAATCTTCTGCGGAGTGCTGCCGATACTCGCGCTGGCTGTCGCGGGATACATGCTCTATCGCGGCGGAAGGCTTATCGATGCCGCGGGCATCATCGGCATCGGGATGGTTGTCGGCGTGTTATGCATGTCGGCGTGTCTGAATTTCATTTCAAATCGACGATATCTCGCGGCCCAATGCTGCGGCGTGCTTTCTCTTCTGTGCGCAGCAATCCCGCTCGGATATTGTGCCGGTGAATGGCCCGACATGCAGTTGAGTCGAAACGTCGCCAAGGTGATTGATCAACATGATCCCTCGGGCAAGCGCCCGGTGGCTGCTGTCTCCCTTCATGAAGACAGCGTCATCTTCGAGACTCGCGGACGTGCACAGCGTGTCAACGAGTGGCAACTCAAGGAATGGCTGCAGACACATCCCGACGCCATCGTGATTCTCGACTTCAAGCGTGCACAGTACTGGAGTCGTTTTGCGGCGATCGAACGAGTCGTCGGATTGAATTACTCCAACGGGAAACCAAAGGACCTCGTGATCGGCGAGTTCATCGCCCGCGGAGAATCGGAGGATGTCCGGTGATGGATGTTCCTTCGCCCTCGGGCATTCTCGTGATCGATAAGTCTCCCGGCTACACATCGATGGATGTTTGTGCGAGAGTGCGCGGGAAACTCCGGCGAGGCGGTGCGCCCAAACGCATCAAGGTCGGCCATGGGGGAACGCTCGATCCGATGGCCACCGGGGTGCTGGTCGTCTTGGTGGGTAAGGCCACCCCCTTGTGCAACTTGATCATGGAGGGCGAGAAAATCTATGACGCCGTGATCGATCTATCCGCAACATCCAACACCGATGATGCCGAGGGTTTGATCGAACATGTGAGCGTTGAAAATCCGCCGACCATCGAACGGATTCGATCCGCCGCCGCGGCGTTCGAGGGACACATCATGCAGGTTCCTCCCGCATTCTCCGCGCTGAACATCGCCGGGCGTCGTGCGTATGACATCGCGCGCGAGGGAGGAGAGGTCAAGCTCGCCGCGCGTGAAGTGTGGGTCCGCTCGTTCGAAATCCTGACATACGAGTGGCCGATCGTCACGGCGCGCATCACCAGCGGCAAGGGCGTGTACATCAGAAGCCTCGCGCGAGACATCGGAAAGCGGCTGAACTGCGGCGGAATGCTTCGGGGTTTGCGACGGACGAAAGTCGGCCGTTTCACAATCGATCACGCGCAAAGAATCGATGATTTGACTGACAAACTGACGCAGGCGGACCTGATGGAGATCCCGGAAGACCTTCGGGCGCGATAAGATCGTCTTTGAGGAGTAGGTTTCGACGACATGGATGATGCTTATCTTGAATCTCTCTTCGCCGATCTCACTGAGCCACAGGCGCAGTCGGTTCGGCACACCGAGGGGCCTTTGCTGATCGTGGCGGCCGCCGGCTCGGGTAAAACACGGGTCATCACGCGTCGAATCGCATACCTCATTTCCTGTGGTGTTCCGCCGTGGTCCATCCTCGCATTGACGTTCACCAACAAAGCGGCGGGCGAAATGCGCGAACGCGTGTTGCATCTGCTTGGCGGGGCTGATTCCAAGCATGCGCGCGGTCTGACCGTGACGACATTTCACGCCCTGTGCTCGAGGTTGCTCCGCAAGTACGCCGATCAGGTCGGCCTGAAGCCTGACTTCACGATTTACGACACATCCGACCAGACTTCGCTGATCAAGAAAGTCATCGAGGGACTCCAACTTTCGACGACCAATTTCCAGCCGCGCAATGTACTGAGTGTCATCAGCAACTCAAAAAACAAACTCGAAAGCCCCGAAGCCTTTGCGCAAACGGCACACGATTTCGCGACCAAGACGATCGCCAAGATCTATGCGTCCTACGCGAAGGCGCTTCGAAGCGCGAACGCGGTTGATTTCGATGATCTGTTGTTGTTGACGGCGAAGGGACTCAATCAAAGCGAACTCTTCAGACGCGAGTGTCAACAACGATGGCGCTATCTGCTTATCGACGAATATCAAGACACCAACCGAGCGCAGTTTGAAATCGCATCCATGATCGCGGGGACGGGAGATCAAGGCTCGAAAGGTCCCAATGTTTGCGTCGTCGGCGATCCTGATCAATCCATCTATGGCTGGCGTGGCGCTGACATCAGCAACATCCTGGATTTCGAAGCGCATTATCCCGGAGCGAGCGTCATTCTCCTCGGAGAGAACTTCCGCTCAACCGCGCCGATCCTCAACGTCGCGGATGAGTTGATCAAAAACAATAAACGCCGGAAGGACAAGCCGCTTTTCACGAAGCGATCGGGAGGCGAACCCGTTGAAGCGGTATTGTGTCGAGACGAGCGTCACGAAGCGATGGTGGTTTCGGATTGGCTTCGTCGACGCCATGATGGCGACATGAAGGCGGAGGGGCAGCCGTGGCGTGAGATGGCCGTGTTCTATCGAACCAACGCATTGAGCCGAGTGATGGAAGAAGCTCTGCGTGGCGCCGGCATTCCATACACCATCGCGCGCGGCACGGCGTTTTATGATCGCGAAGAGATTAAGAACGCACTGGCCTATCTGAAGGCCATTGCCAACCCCGCTGACGATGTGTCGCTCTCCCGTATCGCAAACACGCCCAGTCGAGGCATCGGTGATTCCTCAATCGTCAAACTTGAGGAATGGGCGGCTGTCAATGAAGAAACGCTTCTCGAAGCGATGCGACAGGTTGGCTCTGTCGCGGGTGTTACGGCAAGAAGCGCGGCGGCGATCGGTCGATTCGTTGGATTGATGGATGATTGGACCGGCAAAGGAAGCTTCATGGGCGCCGAGATCACCGGGTCACTCGCGGATCTGGTGAATCGAGTGCTCAAGGAGTCCGGACTTGAAGCGATGTATCGACAGCAGGCGCTCACCAGTAAGAACGAGGCTGATGAAGAACGCCTCGACAACCTCGCGGAACTCGTATCGTCCGCTCGCGAGTTCGAGTTGGAGTACGACCCTGACAGCGATCCGGCGGCGTTTCCCGGGGTCGAAAATGCTCAGTCCGGGATGCTTGGTGATACACCGCCACTGTTGGCCATGCTTCGAGCATACCTCGAATCCGTCACGCTGATGGCCGACGCCGATTCAGTCGACCCGACGCAAGGAAGCGTGACTTTGATGACGCTCCATGCCGCGAAAGGGCTTGAGTTCGGTTCGGTGGCGATAATCGGCTTGGAGGAGGGAATGTTGCCGCACATGCGCGCTCGGGAGAGTGAGGCGGATCTGGAAGAAGAGCGCAGATTGTTCTTTGTCGGTATCACTCGCGCGATGCGGCGTCTTCACCTGTCAGCGGCGAAGTATCGAACACTTCGCGGCGTGTCCGATCGGACTATTCCCAGCAGATTTCTCGCTGAATTGCCCGCAGCCAACCTCAGTATTCGAGATCTGGCGGGCGGGTTCGAGGCTGCTGAGTCATGGGATGACCATGATGAACCGGTGTACGTGAAGGAGCGCCCGCGGATGCACGGCGCGCCTGCGACATTGACCGGTATGGCTGCGGAGTTCCCGCCCGGCACACGCGTTCGGCACCCGCAGTTCGGTGTCGGAGAAGTGAAATCGGTCACCGCCGGTTCTCAAGCCAGAGTCGAAGTTCATTTCAAGGATGTCGGCCGCAAGACTCTCATCCTTGAGTATGCCCGACTGACCAAGATCGGATGATATTACATTGAGAAGCCCATGCGCTTCTCGACGCCTTCGACGAAGATGTGCAAGAGCAGCATGTGAAGTTCCTGAATCCGATCGCTCGTATCACCCGGCACGATCACGGAGATATCGGCGATGGCTTTGGCTTGTCCTCCGCCCTTGCCGAGCAGTACTACGGACTTCACGCCTCTGTTGCGTGCGGACTCAAGCGCTTTGAGAATATTGGGGGAGTTGCCGCTGGTCGAAAGCGCGATCAGAACATCTCCCGGTTTGCCGAGCGCATCGATCGCGCGCGAAAAGATGAAATCAAACCCGTAGTCGTTTGCGGTGCATGTGATGTGGCCCGCATCGTTGATCGCCAGCGCCGCAATCGCCGGACGATCGGATCGGAATCTGCCGGTCAGTTCTTCGACGAAGTGTGAAGCATCGCACATCGAGCCGCCGTTGCCACACGCGATGACCTTGCATCCCGCCATCAACGACCCGGCGATCGCGTCGATGACGGCGTCGCACTGATCAATCGTCGAGGCGTCATTGATGAGCATCTCGAGCGCCCGTGAGGCTGATCGCAAAGAGGTTCGCGTGATGGAGTTCGATTCGCTCATGGTGTTTCTCACTTGGCCGACTTTGCGGCGCGATCTTCCGCCGCTGCATTGATGATCTTCGGGATGATGTTCTCGTCCCCGACCTTGAATCGAGAGAACGGCCGTCCGTTCACGAGCACAAATGGGATCGATTTCAGGCCGAGGGACATCGCCGCGGCGGCTTCCTTGTCAATCATCGCTTGCGTATCCGGAAGACTCATGGCTTCCCACATGTCGTTGGGATTGAGTCCGAGCTCCATGGCGACACCTTCAATCATCGCATCCGTGAGCTCGCCCTTGTTGATGAACAAACGATCGTGAACCTTCCAGTAGCCGTCCGGGCCTGCAAGAATCTCCGCTGCTTTGGCTACCCGCGCGGCACGACACGTATTTTCAAACTTCGTGATTTGGATGCTGGAGTTGCAACTGCGATTGACCGGAAACTGCAGGAAAGAGTAACGGATGTTCGGTTTCTCGGGTGTGGTGAACAGTCGAAACATCCCATCGACTTCAGCTGTTCCCTGTTCCATGAAATCGCCCCAGACAACCACCTCGACATCGGCGTCGGACGGGCCTTGTGCATTGCGCAGAAGTTCGGGATCGACATGCACAGGCGGCATCGCGCGCCAATCCTCAATGATCTTTGACGTTGCGTCCGGGGCGAAATCAGCGCCGGCCTTGCGTGATGCCGGAGCCGCGGCAATGGTTGCCTGAACTGCTCTCGACAGTGCCTGCGGAGCGTTCCAGCCTCGCAGTTCGACCCCGTTGATGAACATGAACGGCGTTTGGAAAATGCCCAGGCGCATCGCATCGTCAATGTCCCGCTTCACGGGCTCAAGGGAAGTTGGATCATTCATCAGCCGCTCGAATACCTTCGGATCAAATCCGAGTGACGCGAGGTGTTGTTGCAGTTGAGCGTTCGAAAAGTCGCCTTTGACGCGGAAGAGCCAGGCGTGCATTTTCTCGAATGCTTCCGTACCTCCCAGAATTCCGGCCGTCTCGGCCGCTCGTGCCGCCCAGCACGCGTTGCCGTGATGTCGACCCGGAGCGTGCGGATTGCAATCCGTGTTCAGCGGAAAGTGCCTGAAAGTGACATTGATCTTCCCAGGATTCGCTTTCATCAACGACATCAGTTCGCTCTCGATGCGTTGGCAATCCGTGCACTGATATCCGAGCCACGACACGATGCGTACGGGTGCGGATTCAGGTCCGATCACATAGCGGCCGACAAGCGGGTTGTCCTTTGGGACTTCGACAACTTGATTGTTCGTCGTCACACCTTGAGCATCACTCTGATCGGATTTGATTTGTTCGATGGAGCCGGACAGAGCCTTGTCTGATTCATCGGAGGCGCGTGCCTTCGCCGCGAGATCGATGAAGACCAACCCGACGAGTGTGATCGCCGCAGCGCATGC
>JBKDPX010000067.1:0-6593 GCA_046342165.1 Phycisphaerales bacterium
GCGCCACTTGGCGACATCCTTGGCGGACTGCTCGGGTCCGGCCGGGTGCTGCCACTCGTGATTGCCCGGATCCCAGAAGTGCGTCACGCGGCAAGGGGTCTTGCCCTCTTTGTTCAGCGTGTTGATGCGGTTCGAAAAGACCGGGGTGTGCGAGCTGTCGATTCCGATGATGCCAAGACGCATGGAAAGTCTCCGTTGAAAGTCGGGAGAGAGGTTAGGAGGGGAGGAGAAAGCAGCAAAGGGGCAAAACAGCAAAGCCGCAAAGAATGCAGCGTGTCACTGCGGGGTGGCGTCCCCGAGAGATGACCGGTGGGGGGAGTTGGGGTTAGCCCGTCACTGCGGCGAGTTCGGTCTGCAAGATCTTGGTCACCGCGAGGGCGTCGGCCAGCGTCGCCCGGAGTTTCGTCCGATCGCCCGATGCGAGCACATCGAGCAGATGCGACACTTCACCGTCGTAACCGCTGGGGCCGTCGGTTGAAATCGTCTCGCTCTTGCCGTCTTGATACAGCATCAACTGCGGCGAGCGACCGAGATCGAACTCCGCCGTCGCGCGTTCGAACGCCACCGTGTACCGCATCCTGAAACCGAATCCCGGCGTGTGGTCCTGTCCGCCTTCGGCGATCACATGGCGCGGGCCGTTGTTGTAAAAATACTGGGTTGTGACATGGCGCGGACTTCCGATGGATGAAACACGATCGGGTTTGCCGAAACACCAGTACACGAAATCCGCATCGTGGATGTGTAAATCAAACAACGCGCCGCCGCACGCTTTCAGGTCGCCGTAAAAGTTCGGATTCCAATCCGGCGGCGTTCCCAGTCGCTGAAAGACCGCGCTGACGGCTTTGCCGTAGGTTCCCGCGCTCACGGCCTCTTTGAGCCAAGCCCAGCCGGGCCAGAATCGCATGCACATCGCGGGCATGCAGATCTTTCCGGTTTCGCGCTCGACCTCCATCAACTTTCGCACCGAATCGCAATCCAGCGCGACCGGTTTCTCGAGCAACACGTGCTTCCCCGCGCGCATCGCCCGCGTCGCGAGTTCCACGTGCGAAGGAGTGGGGGTGCAGATGCTGATCAGATCGATGTCGCCCGCGTTGATGACATCATCGGCGTTCGTGTGCGTGCGGACGCCGGAGAGATCCGCGCTTGCGCCGGTATCGAAGTTGCCGGCGCTCTTGGCAACCGCGTCCGCGATGCGTCCGTCGGCGACCGCGACGATGGACGCGCGCTTGTCGGCGCGATACGCGGCGAGATGCGTGCGGCCCATGAATCCGAACCCGATGATTCCGACTCGCGCGTTCATAAGAACCTCACTTAGATCGTTGCGATGAACTCGCGCGCGATTGCGACGTCCTTCACGCGAGTGTCGCCGGCTTCGCGCTCGATCGACATGTCACCCGCGAACCCGCTCTCGCGCAGTGCGCCGAAAAACGCCTTCCAATCGACCTTGCCGGCGCCGACCACGACTTCCGCGCCCCACTCGCCGGCTTTCGCCGCGGGAGTCGCATCCTTGATGTGGACTTGTACGACGTACGGCATCAGCTTCTTGAGAGCGGAGATCGGATCGCCCATGCCGTAGAGGATCATGTTTGCGGGATCGAAGTTGACGCCCACGCGCTGGTGCTCCGCCAAACCGCCGTTGATTTCCTGCAGGACGTCGAGCAAGGTCTCCGCGGATTCCTGTCCTGTTTCGAACGCCACGCGAACGTTGCGCGCGCCGTAGACCTCGGCGAGTTTGCGCAGGCGCTCGATCATCGCGCGTCTTTCGGCGTCGCCTCGCTCGTGCGGCAAAAATCCCGCGTGGAACGTCACGAGTTTCAATCCCAGACGCGCCGCGAGAATCGCGTTGCCTTCGGCCGCCTTGAGATTGTCCTCCCAAGTCGCGTCGGGACGCACGCCGCCTGTGATCTTGATGGATTCGAGGGTCGTGTAGTCCTCGCCTTTCATCGACATCATGCCCGAGACGATGCGGATGCCCGCTTCGCGCAAGCGACTGCCCGTCTCATCCGCGCGCCACTCGAACGAGCGGATCGGATCAAGGTGCAACTGCACCGCACTCACGCCGCATGCCCGGATCTTGTCGACAAGATCAACGGGCGAAGTAGGCTGCAGGCTCCACGAACAGACTGCGGGACGATTCACCATCGCAAGAGTTCCTTTCAATCGTCGATCTTAGTGCGCGTCAGGCAAAGAGCCGTCCGCCATGCTCGGCCGCCAGCGCACGAAGCCCTCGATCGCCTCGTACTCCGCGAGACCGAGCTTGTCGTACACGCGCGCGGTGTTGCGGTTGCGGTCCTCCGCGCGCTGCCAGAACTCGCGCGGATCGTTCGGCCCCGGGAACAGCGCCTTGTCCTTCTGGCTCTCGTGCTTGAAAATCGCAAAGCGCTTGCGGTGCACTTCGTCCGGACTCAGCGGCACCGCCATCTCGATGTCCTCCGCGCCCCATTCCTGCCACGCGCCGCGATACAGCCACACCGTGCACTGCTTCATCCAGTCGCGGTCCTTCAGGCGACGGATCGCCGTCGTGATCGCCGCGAGACACACGCGGTGCGTGCCGTGCGGATCCGAAAGATCGCCGGCGGCGTAAATCTGATGCGGCTTCACCTTCTCAAGCAACTCCATCGTGATGCGGATGTCCTCTTCCCCGATGGGCTTCTTCTTCACGCGGCCTGTTTCATAGAACGGCAAATCTAAGAAGTGGATGTTCTCGTTCTTGACGCCCGAGTACTTCGCGCCCGCGCGCGCTTCGGTGCGGCGGATCAGCGTCTTGATCTTCTGCAACTCGGGGCTGTCGATCTCGCCCGGCTTCTTTCGCGCGATGAACCCCTGCACCTGCGATTCGAGCTTCGCGGCCACATCCGAACCCAGTTCCGGGAACGCCGCCGCGAACTCGCGCACGAAATCCGCATGACGCAGCGCGGATTCATCCCACACCGCGATGTTGCCGCTCGTCTGATACGCGACGTGCACGTCGTGTCCCTGATCGCACAGACGGATGAATGTTCCGCCCATCGAAATCACATCGTCGTCAGGGTGCGGGCTGAAGAGCACCACGCGCTTGGGGAAGACTTCGCCGCCGGGAGTCTGCTCGGTCTTGCTGACCACGCCGTCGGGCTTGCCGCCCGGCCAACCCGTGATCGTCGACTGCAATCCGCGGAAGATCTCGATGTTGATGTCGTACGCGCCGCCGCGGGCGCTCAAAAGTTCCTGCAGGCCGTGCTCGTTGTAGTCTTCATCC
This sequence comes from Phycisphaerales bacterium, assembly GCA_046342165.1. Taxonomy (GTDB): domain Bacteria; phylum Planctomycetota; class Phycisphaerae; order Phycisphaerales; family UBA1924; genus JBEIUO01. The sequence goes on from JBKDPX010000067.1 coordinate 3,236, forward strand.
GTCAGCTTCAGAATCGGCTTACCCAAGAGCATCGCAAGCCAGATCGCGGCGCGCTTGGTGAGTTGCGCATCCCACTTCAGGCCGCACTGCTCGACGGGACCGAGCAGCCACGGCGTCTTCACGCGCGTGAGTTCCGCCGCCGCCGCGGGATCGAGCACGAACAACACGTTCGGATGCTCCTGCAGGTAGCTCGCCGAAACCGAGTTGCTGATATCGCCTTCCACCGCGCGCTTGATGATGTTCGCTTTGTGCTCGCCGAAGGCCAAAAGAAGGACGCGCTTGGCGTTGAGAATCGAACCGACGCCCATCGTGATCGCCTTCTTGGGCACATGCCATTCGCCGAAGAAGTCGCTCGCGGCGTCCATGCGCGTCACCTTGTCGAGCGTGATGAGTCGCGTTTTGCTGTCTTTGGGTGAGCCCGGCTCGTTGAAGCCGATGTGTCCCGTTCGACCGATGCCCAGCAGCTGAATGTCGATGCCGCCCGCCGCCGCGATGCGCTTCTCATACTCCTCGCAGAACGCTCCGACTTGATCACGGGCGACCGTGCCGTCCGGCACGTGCGCGTGCGCAGGGTCGATGTCGACGCGATCAAACAGATACTCGCGCATGAAGCGGCGATAGCTCTGCAGATCGTTGGGCTGCATCGGGTAGTACTCATCGAGGTTGAAGCTCGTCACATTGCGGAAGCTCAGGCCTTCCACCTTGTGCAGACGAACCAATTCCTCGTACACGCCGTGCGGTGTCGAGCCCGTCGCAAGTCCGAGCACCGCGCGCTGACCCTTCGCCGCGCGCTCGCGGATCAAGTTCGCCATTTCCAACGCGACCGCCTTGCTGGCGTGTCCGGAGGAGGCGTGAATCATGACGGGAAGTTTTTCGCGACCGACGTTGACGGCACCGTGCGACATGTTGGCGAACTCCGTTGGCGAGCGTGTGAGTTTGGAGAGTGCGCTCGCGGGTCATGAGCGTAGTAGCAACCACGCATCGGAAGCAAGAGATCGAGCGTGAGAACGAACGAACCCGGGCGTTCAACCCGGGTTCGGCGTATAACCTCGTATAATTAGGAACTGAAAAACTTACTTCGCGAGCTTCTGCGCCTTGTCATTGAGCGCCGCCGCGGCAAGTCCGTCGGCGAAGGTCGCCAGGCTCGACTTGGCCTTGTTCTGCACGGCGTCGGCGAAGGCGACGAGTTGGTGCATGAAGCGGGTGTCGTGCGAGGGGACCTCGTGCGTCTCGACCTTGCCGAGCAGATCCTTGAAGATCAGCTGGTTGGGGTTCTCGTAGTCATAGAAGAGCATCCCCTGATCGCCGACGAGCGCGAGGGTGAAGCGGCTGGTTTCGGCCCAGCCGCTGATGATCGTGCCGGTGACGCCGGCCGGGATGTTCGCGCCGGACTTCTTGGCGCTCTTGAGCAGAACGGTCGCGCCGGTCTCGGTGCGGCCCTTCCACTTTTTGTCAAACACGGAACCGACGACCGCCGCGGGGCCGACCAGGAAGTGGAAGAGATCCACGGAGTGGCTGCCCATGTCAAGGAACGCACCGCCGCCGGCCTTCTTGGGATCGCTGAACCACTTGGTGGAGTGGCCCGGGAGATCACACGCGAAGAAGTTCTCAACGCGCGACAGGCGACCGATCTTGCCATCGGTCACGAGCTGTTTCATGGTGGCCACGGGCGTCGCAAAGCGGTGGCAGTAAGCCACGAACGACGGGGTCTTCTTGTACTTCGCGGCGAGCTTCGCGAGCTTCTTCGCATCGGCGAGCGTGTGCGCCAGCGGCTTCTCGCTCAACACGGGAAGCTTGGCCTTCAAGCAGGCCTCCACGATCTTGATGCGCATGCTCGGGGGTGTGCAGACAACGACGCCGTCCACGCCCAAACCGGCTCCGACCGCCTTGATCAACGCTTCGGCCGAATCAAACGCCTGCGCGTTCCACTCGCCGGCGAGTTTGTTGCGGTTCGCCTCTACGGGGTCGGCGACGGCGACGATTTCAACGCGCCCGTTGCTGCTCTTTGCCGCGCCAGAGTGCGCGCCCGAGATACCGCCCGCTCCGATGACCGCCAAACGAAACACGGAAGACATGCTTTTCCACTCCTGTCGTGTATGCTCAATGCCGCGCCAGAGCGGGTCAACGAACCACGCCCGTCGCGGGCATCAAGAATAGCCCTTCGTCGGGAACCTCGGTAGGAAGGTGTCATGAGGTGTTTCACAGCCATCGTCGCGGTTCTCATCTTCGCGTTCCCCGCGCTTTCGCAGGAACTGAGGGGGACTTGGCTTACGACCACGGGAAATGAGGCGATCGCCGACGCGGGACGAACCGAAGAGACGATGCGAAAGCTCAAGGACATCGGCATCAACACGGTGTACGTGGAGTGCTGGAAGAACGGTTATACGCAGTACCCGTCCCAAGCCTTGAAGCGGGTGGTGGGGAAGGATCGCCGTCCGAACCTGGTTCCAAGTGACGGCACACCGCCCCGCGACCTCGTGCGCGAAACGCTGGATGCGGCGAAGCGTCATGATCTCAAGTACATCGCCTGGTTCGAGTACGGCTTCATGGCCGCGTTCAAGAACACGCAGAACGAACTGCGCGCGAAGAAGGAATGGCTGAGTCTTGACGCGCAAGGGAACGAAGTCGCGCCAAACGGATTTGTCTGGATGAATCCGCTGCATCCGGAAGTTCAGCGCTTCCTCATCGACATCGCGCTTGAGTGCGTGAACGCGTACGACATCGACGGCATCCCGCTCGATGCCCGCCTCGGCTGGCCGGACTACCCGCTGCGCTATGACGAAAACACCGGCAATGCGGACCGCGCCCAGCACAACGGGAAATCGCCTCCTGCGGATCCGAAAGACCCGGATTGGATGGCATGGCGTTCGGAGAAAGTGCGCGAGTTTTCCCGTCGGCTGGTGACGGAGGTTCGGCACGCCAAGCCCGAGATCGAGATTTCGCTTTCTCCCGCGATCTATCCGTGGTGTTATGAAAACTATCTTCTCGACTGGCCGGAATGGGCTGCGTGGAAGACGGATGAAGCGCGCTCACCTCGATGGGATGAGTTCATTCCCCAGTGCTATCGCATCGGCTATGACGCATTCGAAAAGACCTGGCTCGACCAAATCGCGCATCTTCGCGCCCGCGCCCCGGATCGAGTACAGGATCTCGCGGCGGGCATCCGCATCGTCGGCGAAGGACGCGACAGCACGTGGGATGAACTTCGAAAATCCATCGAGTTGGTTCGCTCTACCGGCGCAAAGGGGCACGTGTTGTGGTTCAGCAAAGGCGTACTTGACGTGTTCCCCTCCGAATTGTAGGAGTTCTACGCCTCGCCGATCACTTCTGTTGACGCGCCTCGATGAGCGTGCTGTGC
>JBKDPX010000068.1:0-2532 GCA_046342165.1 Phycisphaerales bacterium
TGGTCCTTCATGGACCATTCCATCAACGCGTCGGAATAAAACTTCGCGCTCAGAATGCCCGACTTATGCGAACGGGCGAGTCGCAGCATTTCGGATCCGAGTTCAAAAACGCGCGATTCATACGCCGCATCGGCGGGCGAACCCGCACCGCTTGCAGGAGTCGGAACCGAGGGTGAAACGGGCGAGGCGGCGGGCTTGGGCTTGCGAGAGAAAAACGCCATGTGCGAAGGCTCCGATGCGCGAGAATTCAGCGCCCTGAATGATAGGAATGAAACCCTTCCCGTGCCCCCGAGGAACCGAAGTCCCCCGCGCCACGAACGAACAGCAGGCACATGGGATTCGAATCGCGCACGGGTCCGGGATTCGGTAAACTGCGGGCATGATCAACCTCCGTCCCGCCCTGCTCGTCGCCCTGTGCGCTACCACCTCGATGGCCGACATTCGACTGCCGTCGCTCGTCGGCGATCACATGGTGTTGCAACGCAATGCCAGCGTCCGAATCTGGGGTTGGGGACGCCCGGGTGAAAAAATCGCGATCGATCCCTCGTGGACCGAAGTCGTCACGGATTGCACCGTCGACGCCAAAGGCAGATGGCAAGCCCAGATTCAGACTCCGGATTCGACACCTGCACCGCAGTCAATCACATTGAAGGGCGATAACACCGTCACGATTTCAGACGTTCTGCTCGGCGAAGTTTGGGTCTGCTCCGGCCAATCCAACATGCAGTGGTCGCTCAACGGCATCGGCCCCGGACGCGAGGGCGTACCGAGTGCCGAAACCGAAGTCGCGAACGCGACCAATTCCAAATTGCGCCTGTTTACGGTGAATCGGGAGTTCCGCGTTCACCAGCGCACCGACTGCAACGGTCAATGGCTTGACTGCACGCCGAAAAATGCCTCGGACTTCAGCGCAGTCGGTTATTTCTTCGGCCGCGAACTCGCGAAAGAACTGAATTGTCCGATCGGCCTGATCAGCGCCAATTGGGGTGGCACTCCTGCCGAAGCTTGGACGAGCGCGGAAGGACTCCGGTCGTTTCCGGAGTTTGAATCGTCGGTCAACTTCATCTCGGCCGCCGGAGATCCGAATCGGCGAGCGAACATCGCGCAAGACCAGGAAAACTCGTGGTGGAATGGAATCGACCGGATCGCCGCTGACGGTGCCGATGCGGTCGGCACAACGTGGAACTCCTCCGGTTTCGATGATTCAACATGGAACAACAAAAAGCTGCCGGGTTCACTCGGCGGCGGTGACGGGCTCGAGAAGTTCGATGGCGTGGTCTATTACCGAAAGTCGATCGACATCCCCGCGGATTGGATCGGCTCGGATGCGACGCTCGAACTCGGGCCCATCGACGATCGAGACGAGGCCTTCATCAACGGGGTGAAAGTCGGCGGCACTCGCGAAGACGGGAAGTGGAACAGTCCGCGCAAGTACACGGTTCCCGCCGCGATACTCAACGCCGGCACATGCACGGTCTCCGTGCGAATGCTTGATACCGCCGGGCTCGGTGGCATCAACGGCAAAGCGGAACAGATGGTCTTGCGCAGTGCGAACACAAAACTCGCACCGATCGTGCTCGCCGGAGAATGGAAGTTCCGAAAGGGACCGAGCATGAAGCAGTTGCCGCCTTTCCCGGGCAACATCGCGCTCAACCCCTCCACTCCAACAGTGTTGTTCAACGGTTTGATCGCACCGATCACACCGATGACCATCAAAGGTGCGATCTGGTATCAAGGCGAATCGAATGTCGGCCGCGCCGCCCAGTATGCGAAACTCTTCCCAGCCATGATCGCCGATTGGAGGCGCGCGTTCGGCATCGGAGACTTCCCGTTCTACTTCGTGCAGATCGCGCCGTTCAACTACGACGGATCCGATGCCGCCGCGTTCTTGCGCGAATCGCAATTCCAATCGCTTGCCGTCCCCAATACAGGCATGGCGTGCGCGATGGATCTCGGCAACCCGACGGACATCCATCCTGACAACAAGCAAGAGGTCGGCCGCCGACTTGCGATCAATGCACTCGCGAAGACCTACGGCAAGAGCGATGTGGTATTCAGCGGCCCGACTCCTGACGGACACTTCGCCAACGGGAAGTCCATCCGCGTGCAGTTTGATCACGCCTTGGAGGGCTTGGTCTCCAAGGGCGAGTTGACGGGCTTCCAAATCGCCGGCGCGGATCGTGTGTTCCATGAAGCCGATGCGGAGATTTCAGGCAACACGGTCGTGATCACCTCTGCGAATGTTCCTACACCTGTCGCGGCGCGCTATGGGTGGTCGGCGTCACCCAAGGCGACACTGTTCAATGCAGCCGGACTTCCTGCGACAAGCTTCCGCACGGATGATTGGAACGACAAACTTCCTGCGGCCCAGGACAAGCGCAAACCGTCCTACCTGACGAACGAAGCGGAATTCAAACCGCTGTTCAACGGAAAGGACTTGTCTGGTTGGAGTCCCGTCAACACGGGTCCCTCGACATGGTCTGTGAAGAACGGCGCGATTCATTGCACGGGGCATCCCACGGGCGTCATGAG
>JBKDPX010000069.1:0-15664 GCA_046342165.1 Phycisphaerales bacterium
GTGCTTGCGGACTGCGCCTTCCAGTCGGGGGATTTCAAAACAGCGCGCGAGAACTACGCCAGATTGCTGCGTGCACGAGTCGATCCCAACGAACTTATGAAGTATGCGTACGCATGCGATCAACTCGGTGATCTTGAGTCATCATCACGCGCATACGGCGATGCGACGAACTTCTCTCAGATCGCGCATCAAGCGTGGTTCTTCAAAGGTCAGGTTCACGAGCGCGCGAATGATCGCGTTCAGGCCTTGAATTGCTACACGCAAGCACTGAGAGCCAAGCCCGAGTTTCGTCAGGCAGCGGATGCGATCGAAAGATTGAACAGGCCGAATTAGCGAAAGAGCGCACTCGTCTGCCACCGACGTAACGCGATTCCCGATCGCGAAGTCGTCAGGAATCCGAGAAGCATCGGTTGTCCTTGGGCGTTGTACATCACAGCGGCCGCGCCCGAATCGTTTCTCACGCCGTAAGCGCCAAGCCTGAACGAGAACATGGCGGTTGAAAGGGTGGAGATACGAATGCCTCCGATTCGCAGGGCCCCCTTGATCCCCGCTTCATCCGGTCCCCAACTCAAGAGATTCGCCGCAAGGCCGCCACGAGGCATCGAAGGCCGCCAATTGATCGCCATCGGTGTGATGTGCGTGACTGGTTGCTCAAGCACGCCGATCACGATGTCGTCAGAAGCCGTTCTGGCGGTTGGAAGGATCCATCGCGCCACTTTCACATGGAAGAAACTCCCCGGATTGCTCATTGAACCTCGAGTGCCATCGGGATTCGAAGTGAATCGCACGACATAGGCGCCCGCGGTGCCATCCACGCTCGTTCGCGTGCGATAGTTGCCGTTGATCACGTGTCGAGGGAGCACGACGCGATCCGGTGCGATCAACACGGCGTTGCCGATGGGAACATTCAGGTTGCGCCACTCATCCAGCGTGAATGCGCCCACCGCATCAAAACGCGAATCGCTCAATGCGACCGGCGTCGCTCCGATGATGCCGAAGCACGCCTTCGCGGCGAACATGACCGCACACAAAACCACGCTGAACCGATGCATGCTCAAAGTGTAAATTCCGAAATCCGCAACTCCAAGACAAATCGCGAGCGATTTGGATTTTGTAAGGATTGCTTGCGCTTTCATGATCCAGAATTGCGTGGTAGGCTCTCGAGATTCCCAGGGAGATCCAGAGATGAGCAGGCAACTCGCTTCAGTGACCGCAATCGGACTTGTCGCCGCCGTTGCGAACGCGCAGAACTCGGCCACGATCAATACGACAGGCATGGAACTGCGCTGCCAACTCTTCGGACCCTGCTTCCCGAATCAGTCGCGCAACAGCAGCCAGCACCCTTCCCCCGCGGGCGCCGCGCAGTTCGTCCTCGGTGACCAGGGGTACTCCTACAGCATCGACGGCACGGTCACAACTTCCGGCGTCATCGGAAGCATCATCCCGTCCGGCAGCACGATTCCGCAAATGCTCGACATCCTCAGTCCGGGCGCATCGAAACTCGCGCGTGGCTGGGTTCGTAATCCGCAAGGAACGATTCCTACTAATGTTTATGTTCAGCGATTCGATGGAACCTTTGCCGGACTCGCCGTCGGACTCACGCTGAATGTCACCTTGAATGCGAGCGGTACCGCGTACTTCGATATCACCAACATCACGATTCCGCTCGGTTCGCTCGCCGGATCGCTTCGTATCAACTCCGGCACGACCAATGTCTCACGGTGGACACCCACAGATCAGCAGGCGACCGAGTGGCACTTCGACGGCGATTTCGATCCCGTCATTGGCACGCGTGGCAAAATCGGGTATCTCGACGACGCCGCGTTCGGCACGATTCTCGGCGGCGTCGGTAACGAGGAGAATCCGAATCCCGCGGCGCCCTACGGTGTCACCGACGCACAGTCGTCATTCGGAACGACCGACTCGTTCGGCATTCCCGGAATCGGCGGCGTGAGTGATACCGTCTACAAAACCAGTCCCGCGCGCAATCTTGCGGATGCCAATCCCGATCTGCGCCGCGGCATCGGACTTCTTGTCTTCCCTTCAACCAAGCCCGTCTTCCCCGGTGATATCGTCGGTCAGTGGACCATGGTGTGGGATCTCTACATTCCCACGGCGGCATGGAACACGGAGTTCCCGGTCGCATTGCTCGAAGACAGCGACAACAACGATTCGGGCGCCGACTTGATGATTCGCCGTGATCCGGTTCGCGGCACCACGATCGGCTACAACGTCGCAACTGATGCATATATCAACGCGCCGCAGATCGCGCCGAACACATGGTTTCGCCTCGCGGTCGTGAATGATCATCCGCGACTCGGAACCGCCACGTTCTTCGTCAACGGCGTCTCCATCGGATCAACGGCCGGCGACTGGGTCTACAACTTCTGCAATCCGAATGATCCGAAGTTCGGTGATGGCACAGCGATCCCCGCGGCGACATGGTCCTCCTGGGGTTCGATGCCCAATCCGTGGCAAAAATCAGCGGGCGGTGCGCCGATCAATTCCACGTTTTCGATGTTCGCCGATCTTGAAAGCGGTCGTAGCGAGAGTGTCTATCTGGCCAACTATCTCTTCGTGGATCGTGCGATGACGGCATCGGAAGTCACCGCGCTCGGAGGTCCGAACGCCGCGGGCATTCTCTATCTCAACACCGGACCGTCGTGCCCTTGGCAGTCTGTCAATTGCCGTTCGGACTACGACGCCAGCGGCGGAATCGACGGCGACGACGTGATTCAGTTCTTCGCGGATTGGGATGCCGCCGCACCCTGCGCCGATCTCGATGAGAGCGGGGGCGTCGATGGTGATGACGTGATTCAGTTCTTCGCGCTGTGGGACGCTGCGGCCTGCTGAAATCGCTGAAATCGGTTCGCTGCTTTTCGGAATACTCTCCGTCGCGACTCTTCCGACATCCGTCGGAGCAGAGACGGGTCGTGTATGAAAGGAACGATGATGCGTTTTCAGAAAAAGTGTCTTGTGCTCGCGGCGATGATCACCGCTGCCGGAGGAATCTCGTCAGCGACATTTGCGCAAGAGGCGAAGATCGTTGTCAAGACCGCGGATGATCTTCCGCGCCACACATACACCATCGTGGGATCTGCGACGGATGTATTGAACTCGGAAGAGAAGTTCAAGGCCTTGCTTGACGCGGTGATCGCGAACTGTGAGGCGGACCTCCGGAAGTACGACATTCAAGACCCCACGACGCTGCAGGGCTATTACCAAGTGCTGCAGACGGGTGCGCTCTTCAACGGTGACTATGACGCCACGCTGAGCTATGCCGACAAAATCAAATCGCTCGAAGCAAAAGACTCCAAGAAGATGATGAGCGGAGCGACGATTCGCTCGTACATCAAGGCCAGAAAGTCCGGGAAAACCGGTGCGGATTTCGATGCCGCGTTCGCCGCGGAACTTCAGGACTTTGTTTCCGCGCTCCCATGGGACAAAGTCGGCGATCAGATCAAGCAGTCGCGTGCGCAGTCGCGCATGATGTCCAAGGACATCATGATCGGCGGCATTCAGATGCAACTCGATCCGATCATCGCCCAACAAAACGGCGTGATCAGTTCGGAAATCGCGAATGGGTTGATCAGCGCCAAGGTCGCGATGGACAAGTTGCTGCCGCTGATGCCCGGTGTCGACAAGGCCTATACCGCCGTGATCGACGCCAACACGGTTGCGAAGAAGGACATATGGGCCGCACGCGACATCGCGCTCGATGCGGCGAAGGGTTCGCCTGTCGTCGTGTGCGCGTGGGATTCCGGAACGGATGTTTCCATCTTCGAGAGGCAACTGTGGACCAACGCCGCCGAGAAAGTGAACGGCCAGGACGACGACGGCAACGGTTTCGTCGACGACATCAACGGCATCGCGTGGAATCTCGAGGGGTATCCCGATGTCTCCTTGTTGCACTCGATGAAGGATCTTGTCAACCCGCTGGAACTCGTCGAGAGTCACATGAAGGGAATGATGGATCTTCAATCGGGTATCGCCAGCAAGGAAGCCGAGTCCATTCAGGCATATATGAAGTCGCTGAAGCCGGGTGATATCAAGCCATTCAGCGAAGACATGTCTCTCTATGGCAACTATTCGCACGGCACGCATGTCGCAGGCATCATGCTGAGCGGCAATCCTCACGCGCGTCTTCTCGTATCACGAATCACATTCGACTACCGCAGCATTCCGAGCATTCCGCCCTCTGTCGAACTCGCGCAGCGTGGCGCGGAGTCCGCCAAGCAGACCGTCGAGTACTTCAAAAAGGCCGGCGTTCGTGTCGTCAATATGTCATGGGGCGGATCGCGCTCCGGCATTGAGAGCGCGCTCGAAGCCACCGGGCAAGGCAAAGACGCCGCGGAACGCGCCGCACTTGCCCGCAAACTCTTTGACATCGAGAAGAAGGGCCTTGAAGACGCAATGAAGTCGGCGCCGGAGATCCTTTTCATCGCCGCCGCGGGCAACAGCGACAACAACATCGAGTTCAGCGAGATGATCCCGTCCGGAATCAAGATTCCGAACCTGATCACGGTTGGCGCAGTCGATCAAGCCGGCAAGCCGACGAGCTTCACCAGCTTCGGTGCAGGCGTGGGCCTGTACGCCAGCGGATTCGAGGTCGACAGCTACGTCCCGGGCGGAAAGCGCATGAAGTTCAGCGGAACTTCGATGGCCGCCCCGCAAGTCGCCAATCTCGCCGCAAAACTGCTCAGCGTCAATCCTTCGTTGTCCGTGGATCAACTGATTCAAGCGATCAAGAACGGCGGTGATCCGTTGAACAATGATCCCGACCGCTTGCTGATCAACACACGCAAGTCGCTCGAACTCGTCTCCAAGTGATTCGCCGGCGTTGAACTCCGCAAACCGCACCGCTTTGGTGCGGTTTTTTCATGGGAGCAGAAGTCGCCTTGCCGCAGCTTCACCCAGATCGGCCATCAACGGAAGCCCGATCGTTTCATACTCGTAACGATCGTCATTCAACACGCCGTCGGAGTTGACGTACATCGCGACGGTCATGAAAAACTCGCGTTCAGTCGACATGTCCACGATCCGCGCGCTGTCGATCAGGAATCCGTAGGCGAGCCCTACTTTGTTTTCGATTCGAATCCTCGCAGGATCAATGATGCGGCTGACTCCCGGTAGAAAAAACTTACCCCAGTCATCCGTGTACTTCGCGCCGTCGAACTCGGGATCTTTCGAATCTCGCGGCAGCGTCGCCATCGCGGCGGTGACCGTATCGATGTCGCGAATCGGGATGTGAACCTCCGTTAGCGCAGGATGGGTCAACGCAATGGTCATCTCATGCAGATCGTGCAGCGAAATCCGATTCCGATTGGTGAAATCCATCGGGCCCGGCGTCACTGATTCTCCTCGCATCACCCCCTCGCCGACCTGCAAGCCCGCAATCGGCGGACATGGATTCGATGTCATGCCATCACGCCGTTCGATCTCGATAACGCGCTCTTCATTCACATGGATGGTGACACCGCCCGTCACCGTTCGCATCTCGGGCCGAACGGATCGGCTCAAGCGATGGTTGATTCGCACGCTCTTGAGACCCCAAGAATGCGCAAGATCGTTCATCTCCCGTTGGCCGACGATGTCGTAGCAGAGATTGAATGACTCATTATCGCTGATGATCAACATTCGTCTGATTTCGCGATCGAGTCGGATATCACCCTTGTCAGCGACGGTCAGTGCACTCCCGCCCGCGGTAATGTCCGTCCATTTGAGTTGTGAATTGATCGGTGCACCCATCTTTTCAAACGCGTGCACGGCCGTGATCGCGCCCAGCACTTTGATTGTGCTTGCGGGATAGAAGTACTCGGCGTCAGCACGAAACTCATGGTCCCTGCGGCGCCCGTCATGTACTTCCGTCACCAACATCTGCAACCGAATGGTCGGCGCGTCAGCGATTGACATTCCGCGCTTGGCCAATCCTTCAGCAGCGATCTCTTCAGCCAATCTGTTTGTGCTCGCACAGCCGCCGAGCGCCAGAGCCGCCAATGCGGTGAAAAGAGTTTTTGACATGATGATTCTCACGCGCGATCAATCGCGATTTCAAGCTCGACCGTGGATGGGGCCTTACATGATCCCGGAGCACACGCCTGAAAAGTGACGCCGAGCAGGGGCGTTCCGCGCCAGTCACCCTCAGCCTCGATTGCGACGGGAATCTCGATCGCGCCGTGATGCACCTGAATGGCCCCGCCGCCTCCCGCTTCGAAACGCTCGCCTTGCGGATAGTCCGCATACACGCGAACTCCTGCGCCACTGACGAGCGAAATGCGCAGCGGCACAAGCGGCTGATCCGTCGAGCCGGGATCCGCCGCAACGATATGAAAACCGTCGTCCACTTCGATGCGAAGTACCGTTTGCGCGGGATGATCCTTTCCGACGATCAGTTGCTGGTCGCGGCACATCACGCGCACGACTTCATGAGACGCACCGATGCCCGTCGCCCCGATCGCATCTTCTTTTTGCGTAAATCTCGCTGCGCGATCGCCGCCGCTTCGCAGAATTCGAAGAAGCGCACGCAATGCGTTGGTGCTGCCCACCGGAGAATCGGCGAAATGCCCGCTCATGCCGTCGAGCAACTCCGCCGCGGCCGAACCGTGCGCGGCGCCGCCGCCCGCGGCCTCCAATTCGAGCAAAGCGTTGACATAGGTCGAGAAGCCGCTCGGTGTCGCGCCGTCATGCGTGCTTCGAGTTCGCACGAACATGTCAGACCGACCGGATTCCACGTCGTAGGTTCCATCGTCGTGGCGGAATCGCTTCTCCGCGGAGGCGGCAATCGCCTGTGCGTGTGCGATCCACTTGTCGCGATGTGTTGGATCGTTGTGTGCGAGTGCCGCGAGCGCGTCAATCATGTGCGCATAATCGTCAAGGGTGCCATGCGTTACTCCGACGGCGCCATCTCGATATGTTCGAGCCAGTCGTCCTTCATTGAACAGCAAGCGCATCGCCGACTCGGCCGCCTGCGCAGCCTCGCAGACGTAACGATCATCGCCGATGATCGCGCCCGCTCTCGCCATCGAAGCGATCATCATGCCGGTCCATGCCGTCACGGACTTGTCGTCCTTTCGAGGCTGTTTACGACGCTCGCGGGCGGCATACAACGATTCGTTGACGCGTTGCAACCCGTGGCGCAATTCGTTCTCCGACAGGTTCATGCTTCGCGCGAGTTGCGCGGGATGCGCAGCCATTCGCGGCACCCACATCGGCGATGCATCAGGATGATGCGGATCCTTGAAGTTCGCCGAATGATTCAAGCCGTAGATCTCGCAAGCGAAATCGGAATCGGCGCCGGTCGCCGAACGCATGTGTTCAACGTCCCAGAGGTAGTTCAAGCCCTCTCGACCGTCGACTTCCGCATCGATCGCGCTCATGAACAGCCCGCAACTGAGTTTCATTTCACGAAGGACGAAATCCATCGTGCGACGCGCGGCGTCCGCATACCACGGATCACCGTATCGCTTCGATGCGCGTGCATAGACATTCGTAAGAAGCGCCTGATCGTACAGCATCTTTTCGAAGTGGGGGACTGTCCAATCGCCGTCAACGCAATAGCGATGAAAACCGCCCCCGACTTGATCATGCAATCCGCCGATCATCATCGCATCGAGCGTTCGCTTCAACGCTTCGTCCACGGCCTGCGCTGTGGTCTGATCGCCGGCGGCCTCACGGACATCAAGCAGAAGTTCAAGGTACACCGTCTGCGGAAACTTCGGTGCGCCGCCGAATCCGCCGCGAGTTCTGTCAAAGGCGCTCAGCAGCGCGGAAACCGCGCCGGTTACAGTTTGCAACGAGAGAATCCGGCGTGGCTTGGGTATCGAGAGCGACTCGGCGATCGCACGCTCCATTTCCGTTGACTGATCAAGAATCTCGCCGCGTCGTGTCTTCCATGCCTCAGCCAATCCTCGCAAGACTTGCGGAAATGTCGGGCGTTCTTCCATGCCGCGCATCGGTGTTGCGGGGAAGTAGGTCCCGCACCAGAAAGGCCGCAGGAATTCGGGTTCGAGAAACACGCTCATCGGCCAACCTCCATGGCCGGACATCATCACGGTCGCCGCCATGTAGACGTCATCGAGTTCGGGATGCTCTTCCCGATCGACCTTCACGCACACATAATGCTCATTCATCAAGCGCGCGATGTCCGAGTTCTCAAAACTCTCCCGCTCCATGACGTGACACCAGTAACATGTCGCATAGCCGATCGAGAGAAAAACGGGGACATCGCGTTCGCGTGCCGCGCGAAACGCCTCCTCGCCCCATGGATACCAATCCACCGGATTATGTGAATGTTGGAGCAGGTAGGGACTGCTGGCGTGTTGGAGTCGATTCATGATTGTTGGTCGTCACCTGTATGAAAAATCGCGCTATCTGCCGCCGCCGAGAGTCTTGAAGTACAGCGCACTCACCGGTCCGCCCGAAGTCAGCGCGAGCGCGGGATCATTCCGGCGTGATCTGCCGCCACCCGACATCGCCTGCATCGCTCGAACGCTTGAACGCATCACCGCGTCATGCGGCAGCGTGCACAATGTCATCGCGATATCACCTGTGATCATGCGAACATCATCACTCTTGCAGTCTTTCGAGATGATCGTCATTGAACGCTCGAAGGCGATGCCGTAATCCATCGCCGCGACCTTGAGGTCATCCACCCGCGACGGTGTCAACGCCGCGGCGCATTCGCTGATCGCCGTCCTGAGTTGATTGAGCGCGTTCCCCAGCACCTCGCGTGTCTTGATCAAGCGAGAAGCATCCGCCTGAACAAGTGCGGGAATCACGAATGACACTCGGTCGGATATGAGCTCGGATTCCGCCGTCTGCGCGACACTCTTCCAGTGTGAACGCGCCGATACCGCCCCATGCCTCGCGGCGAACGCATCGAGTCCCGCGGCAACCGGAAGAGAGATGCCGGGATCGGGCCCGCTCTTCATGATGTCATACGCCAGTGCGTTCAGATAGGCGCGATCGTCCTCGAACAACCGATCGTGCATCAAGCCGCGCAGATCGACCAACGCAGGATCGTCAGCGATCGCCGCCGCCGCGCGTTGAACGTCACTGACCGCGCTCTCTCCGTCGATTTCGCCCCTGATCACCCCTGCGCGCCACAACTCGTCGGCCCATCCCCAACTTCGCACGAGTTCACGATACGACTCCGATTGTTCCGCGATATCGCGCGCAGCGGACTTTCCGCCGCGTCCCATCGGCAAAAGCGTGATGCACTCATCCGCCAACAGCAACGACGCCATCGCGGGAATCTCGCGCGTCGAGAGGTGGTACGGACTGACGACGATCCGCATCACCTCGCGCACTCCTTGAGGAACTCGCGGATGCGGACCGTATCCTTCTTGAGCATCATGAAGAGCGACTCGTGTCCCGCCTCGTGAATCACACGATCTTGTGATCCGCAGCGCTTCCACAGCAGATCGCCGAGCGGACTTGGTACCGCCGTATCCGCGTTGGCGTGGATGATCAGCACTTTTTTCTCCCGCAAGCTCACGGCGGTGTGATACGGATCCAATGGAGCGCGCTTGAGGTATTCCTCGTCCAGTGACCGCAGAAACTCCTGAGTCATTTCGCCGTTCACGAACTCATACTTCGGGCCGCCGATCATGGAGTACGAACTCTTCAGCGTCATCATAAACGCATCCGCGCCGCCGCCGATCATCACGCATCCCGCATAACGCGGAGCTTCGCGCGCGATCACCGTCGGCATCGTCAGAGCGCCGCCGCTCATGCCCACGCCGACCCGCGGCAAGCCCGCCAGTTCGGGATGGGATTGTTCAACGCGAGCAAAAGCCGCTTGAACCGAATACGCCACTTCGCTCAAACGATTCTGCATTTCATCCGCGAGTGACTGCGCCTGCGCGATGCGATCTCCGGTGACATCGATGAACACCGGCTTGTACTCCGTGAAGCGTGATGGCTGAGCCCACATCCGAAGGACATACCACCCGTCTTCTCGGAGCATTTTCGTCAAAGGCTCCAGCACTCCAAGCGGCGTACCGAGCAAGCCGGGCATGATCAGGGCCGCGCCGCGGGCCGGTGCGTCTGCCGTCGGAGTAAACAGGGAGAACGCCGTGCGTTGGATCCGGACCCCGGTGTCACCGGAAGGGACGCCGCTGAGAAACTCGATCGTAAGCGTTGCGTCCGATTTGACGGATTTGGGATCGGTCGCGATGAACTCCGGAATGCGAACGATACAACTCTTCGGGCCCTCGAACTCCACTTCGCCGTTCGGGCGTCCGAGTTTGTCGAGCAACCTCGACATACCGCGAAGTTCAGTCGGTGCTTCGATGGCGCTGATCCGTCCGACTTGCGTCGGTCGCGGTCTTTCGTGTGCGAAATCGATCACGCTGATCACGCCCTGTATGCGATCGTCGATCGCAAACCCAGGACGAACCGCCCACGCGCTTGCACTCTCGATGCAAGTGATCTCGCTATCCGCCACGGGAAAGTTCGCAAAGAGCGCTTCACTGACCGCGGACGGCACGGGTTCGGGCGGAACGGGTTGCGCCCAAGCCCCGACGCCTGACAGCGCAATCACCGCTGCGAGTACGATGTCACAACGCCTCATGACTGATAGCCCTTGGGATGCGCCTTGAACCATGTCCATGCCGTCGACACGATGTCATCCAAATCCGTGAAGCGGGCGTTCCAGCCGAGCTCCTCGCGGATTCGCTTCGGATCGGCAAAGACCATCGGAACATCTCCCGCGCGCCGCGGTCCCTCGATGACTTGAAAATCGGAACCCGTGACTCTTCGCACGCTCTCGATGATCTGTCGAACCGAGTATCCCTTGCCGATGCCGACGTTGTACGCGACATCACGACCCGGCGTCAGCTTCTCCATCGCAAGGATGTGGGCATCGACCAGAT
Organism: Phycisphaerales bacterium; assembly: GCA_046342165.1. Lineage (GTDB taxonomy): Bacteria > Planctomycetota > Phycisphaerae > Phycisphaerales > UBA1924 > JBEIUO01. The sequence goes on from JBKDPX010000069.1 coordinate 10,875, forward strand.
CAGTGACGTGCACGTAGTCGCGCACGCAAGTGCCGTCCGGAGTCGCGTAGTCCGTGCCGAAGAGTTGAACATGATCGCGAAGGCCGAGCGCGGCTTGCAGAATGACGGGAATGATGTGCGACTCGGGATCATGATCCTCTCCCAACAAGCCCGACGGATCACACCCGCACACATTGAAGTATCGCAAAAACGCCAGTCCGATCGGACGACCCGCGCGTCGACGCATCTCCGCGAAGTCAGCCAGGATGTGCTCGCCCTGCAACTTCGTGCGACCGTAAGGGCTCATCGGACTTTGAGGACAGTCCTCACGCACCGGAATCAGATCCTCCGGCGGCTGACCGTACGTGGAACAACTTGAAGAGAAGACGATGTTGCGAACCGAGGATCGATCGATCGCTTCCAGCAGCGCGATCAATCCTTCAATGTTGTTGCGATAGTAACGAAGCGGCTGATCGACGGATTCACCGACGTATGCCAATGCCGCAAAGTGCATCACCGTGTCGATTCGATGTCGTTCCAGCGTTGCCGCGACCGTTTCGCGATCACTGACATCGGCTTTGATGAACGTCAATCGTTGTGGAGCGATCGAACCCGCGGCTTCGATCGCTTCGGCGTGGCCGCGAAACAGATTGTCCACGGCGACAACGGTGTGGCCCGCTTCAAGCAATCGCTTCACCGCATGTGACCCGATGTAGCCGGCTCCGCCGGTGACCAGAACGTTCATGTCGCTCCTTTCAGCCGTGTGATTCTAGGGTATGAAAGCGCGCCATTCGGATCGCTCTTACAGCCTGTATTTCGCTGTCGTACCATTGTCCCCATGCTCACCACCACCATTCTCGCGTGCATGCTCTCGGCTTTCGCCAACCCGGTCGGTTACTACCGACAACCTGCGATCCATGCCGACACGATCGTGTTCGTGTCCGAGGGTGATTTGTGGAAGGTGTCGGCCTCGGGCGGTGTCGCTTCGCGCCTGACAAGTCATCCCGGCGACGAGTCCTCCCCGAAAATCAGCCCCGACGGCAAACATGTCGCGTTCGTCGGAAGCTACGAAGGGCCTGCGGAGATCTACGTCATGCCGCTGCAGGGCGGCGCTCCCAAGCGTCTCACCTTTGACGCCTCGCGCGCGAATGTCGTGGGTTGGAAAGGTGGTCGCATTCTCGCCACCACGCAACGATTCAGCACGCTGCCCTCCACCCAACTGACGCTCATCGATCCTGACAACTGCGCGCGAGAACTCGTGCCGCTCGCGCAAGCAAGCGATGGAGTGTTCGATGATTCGGGGCGCAACCTCTTTTTCACGCGATTGCCGTTTCAAGGCAGTCATACCAAGCGTTACAAAGGCGGCACGGTTCAACAGCTCTGGCGATTGTCCGACGGGGAACCTGAGGCAAATGCGCTGACCGCCGACTTCCCCGGCACCAGCACTTCGCCGATGTGGTGGCAAGGTCGCGTGTATTTTGCGAGCGATCGCGATGGCACCATGGAAATCTGGTCCATGACCGCCGACGGTGACGATCTCAAGCAACATACAACGCACGATTGGGTTGACGTCAAGAGTCCGTCGCTGTCGGCAGGTCGAATCACATTCCAACTCGGTGCGGACATCCATCTCCTGGATCTCACCTCGGGTGAAGAGAAGCCTCTGGCGATCACACTCGACTCCGATTTTGATCAGACCCGTGAAAACTGGGTTGAAAAACCATTTGATTATCTCTCCGCCGCGCACCCTTCGCCGGACGGGAAGCATGTTGTCATGACCGTTCGCGGCCAGATTTTCGTCGCGCCGCGCGATCAGGGCCGACTCGTCGAACTCACGCGATCGGGCGGTGTCCGCTATCGGGACGCAAAGTTCATGCCCGACGGCAAAGGCATACTCGCGCTCTCTGATGAAAGCGGAGAAGTCGAGTTGTGGACGCTCTCGTTGAAGGGAGACGCAAGAACGCAATTGACCAAAGATGCGTCAGTGCTTCGATGGGAAGGGATACCGAGCCCTGACGGTCGTTACATCGCGCATCACGATAAAAACCAGGAACTCAGGCTTCTCGATACCAAAGACAACTCGGAGAGGACGCTCGATTCCGATGCCTACGACAACATCTCCGGCGTGACATGGTCTGCTGACAGTCGCTATCTCGCGTATGTCAATCACGCCGACAATCTGAACGCATACATTCGCATCTTTGATACCGTTTCGGGTCGGATCGTCAACGCAACATCCGATCGCTTCGTGAGTTTCTTCCCCGCCTTTTCGCCCGATGGCGAATGGCTCTACTTCCTCTCCGAGCGCACGTTCAATTCGTCGGTCGACTCTCCCTGGGGCTACAACGCTCCCGAGCCGTACTTCGACAAGCGCACGAAGATCTATGCGCTCGCGCTTCGTCCCGGACTTCGATTCCCTTTCGCGGCGACTGACGAGCTCTTCGTCGAGGGTGATGCGAAAAAGGAGACTGCCGCGAAGGAAGCGAATCCCACATCCGAACCTGCCGCACCCGATGCCGCGCCCGCCGAAACGAAAGAGTCCGTTGCCGCTGTCGAATTCGAAGGACTCGCGACGCGCCTTTTCGAAATCCCCGTTCCCGCCGGAAATTATGATCGCCTGCGTGTCGCTGAAAAGAGACTCTTCTTCCTCAGCAACTCCGCCGACAGTTCGGAACTGCGCGTCGTTGATATCGCGCGCAAGGACGTTGAAGCCAAGACACTCGTTCCCGATTGCCGCGGCTTTGAAGTGTCATCGGATCGCAAGAGTCTGTTGATCCGAAAGCGCGATAGCTTGCACCTGATTGACGCAAGCGCTTCGGCGCCCGCGTCTCTCGATAAGGCGAAAATCGATCTCTCGGGCTGGTCGTTCCCGATCGTTCCCCGCGAGGAATGGCGCCAGATGTTCCGCGAGTCGTGGAGACTGATGCGTGATTACTTCTATGACCGCGACATGCACGGCGTTGACTGGAAAGCAATGCTCGCGCGCTATGAACCTTTGGTGGACCGTGTCGCCACGCGCGCCGAACTCAGCGATCTGATCTCGCAGATGGTCGGCGAACTCTCCGCACTCCATCACTTTGTGCGAGGGGGAGATCTGCGTTCCGGCCCGGACAACATCCGTCCCGGAACGCTCGGCGGCGTGCTTGTGCGAGATGACGCCGCCGGTGGATTTCGAATCGATCACATCTATCAGTCGGATCCGGACGAACCCGGTCGCGTCTCTCCGCTCTCGAAGCCGCTGGTGCAGGCGCGAGTCGGCGATGTGATCACCGCGATCAACAATCGCCCCGCGCTTTCGGTCGAAGATCCGTCGGTGATCCTTCGCAATCAGATCGGCAAGCAGGTGCTTCTGCGCCTGAAGTCCGCTGACGGTTCCGAGCGTGAGGTCGTCACCGTTCCTATCTCCCCCGAGGATGAATCCGAACTGCGCTACCACGAGTGGGAGTACACGCGAAGACTCCGTGTCGAATCATCTGATTCCGACATCGGCTATCTGCACCTGCGTGCGATGGGAAGCGAGAACATCGCGGAGTTCGCCAAGGGCTTCTATCCCGTCTTCCATCGCAAGGGACTCATTATCGACGTTCGTCACAACCGTGGCGGCAACATCGACAGTTGGATCCTTTCACGACTTCTTAGGAAAGCTTGGTTTTACTGGCAACCGCGCGTCGGCAAGCCCTACTGGAACATGCAATACGCATTCAGAGGGCATGTCGTTGTGTTGTGCGATGAACGCACCGCATCGGACGGCGAAGCCTTCGCTGAGGGCGTTCGACGACTCAATATCGGCAAGGTCATCGGCACGCGAACGTGGGGCGGAGAAGTCTGGCTCAGTTCGTCCAATTTCCTTGTCGACGGTGGCATCGCCACAGCTTCCGAGATCGGCGTCTACGGGCCGGAGGGTGTCTGGCTGATCGAAGGTCACGGCGTGGATCCCGATTTTGTCGTTGATAACACGCCGAAGCGCACGTTCGAAGGGGCGGACGCGCAGTTGGACGCCGCGATCGCCTATCTGAAGCGAAAGATCGCCGATGAGCCTGTCGATGTTCCTGCGGCTCCGGATCATCCGGACAAGTCTCACTCCCCGAAATGATGCCGATTGGCGCTGAATCAAGCTCAAGGTATACTCTCGCCATGGCTCCATCGAAAGAAGATTCCGATCCGCGTTTTCTCTTGGCCTGTCCGCATTGTTTACACCGGATGAACAAGGTGAAAGCGGGTTCGGTTACGCTCGATCGCTGTCCGCATTGCGGCGGCATCTGGCTTGACAACAAAGAACTCGAGATGGGGCTGGCAGTCGATTCCAAAGCGCTGAAGGATGTAGACATCGGCGGGCCGCCGCGCGGCGTCGGTATGCATGTGATTCGATGCTGCCCCCGAGACAAAGCGCTGTTGGTCACGATCATTGATCCCAAACAAACGCACATTCGCTACGAAAAGTGCACCATATGTGGCGGTATGTTCCTGGACGCAGGCGAACTCCGCGATCTTTCCGAATTCACGCTCGCCGAGCGTATTCGCGAGTTGCTGACTCGCTGAATCTGCGCGGCAATAGCACCAAAGTGTCAATCGCCCGACGGCACGATGAACAGCATGAACGGCATCGAGCTTGTCCCCACCGGAACAAATCGCAGACTCACCGTTCGCGCCGACTTTGCCGGAATCGCCACCGCGCCCGCTTTCGCCGCAACACCGAGTTCCGTGGAGTCAAAGAACGATCGCGTGTCATCAGGCAGATCGTCGTTGCGCCAAGCGCCGGCCCATTGTACTTGTGCCCGCTTCGCGCGGAGCTCATCTCGAGTCTTCACGCC
>JBKDPX010000070.1:0-3003 GCA_046342165.1 Phycisphaerales bacterium
GAACGCCGACACATACCCCATGTATCCCGCAGCCTACACCGCCGCGAATGTGCTTTCGGTCGCAGCGATGGGAAACAACAATCGCCTCGCCGACTTCTCGAACTTCGGCGCAACAAGCGTCGACATCGGCGCGCCCGGCAACGACATTCTGAGTTGCGGAATCGCGTCCAACAGCGACTATGTCTGGATGAGCGGCACTTCGATGGCTTCTCCGTTCGTGGCGGGCGCCGCGGCGCTGGTGTGGAGCATGAACCCGGGTTGGACGATCGCGCAAGTAAAATCGCAGATTCTTACGACAGCGCGTCCGACTCCCGCCTTGAACGGCATGGTCTCAAGCGGCGGGTCGTTGGATCTTCGCGCCGCGCTGTTGCCGAGTTCGGTGAGCACGACGGAAAACGGCGTTCGTGATTCGTTCTCGCTCTCGAACGGTCGCGAGGCGGCGAGTCCGCGGAGTGCGCTCGTAACGGCGTGCAACGGTTACTTCCGCCTTCCGAAGATCGATTTCGATGTGTATCCGGGCAACGGAACGAATGTGAACAACTACTTCGCACACTCGTTCATCAATCAGACCACAAGCGTGCGTTCAGCGACGATCACATTGCGCGTCAGAGCAGGAGTCGGCGGTTCGGATACGGATGTCATTCGTCTGGGATACTCGGACGGCACTTCCGGTCAGATTCGATACTTCAACAACATCTCGCTGTCCGCGATCACGGGCGTGAGTTGGCAGCCCGGCACGACCCGAACCGTGGTGATTGATCTCGCAGCGGTGCCAACGACCTCAGGAATCGTGAATCTCATCCCGACCTTGATTCAGCGACGGGGAATGGATCTCCTGGTGACGGATGACACGGGTGTGGATTACGCACAACTTCGAATCATTCGTTCGAACTGAGTGCTGAGCCTGGAAGCACGAATTGAACGCCCCCGTTCGACGTGAAAGTCGGGCGGGGGCTTGCCTCAAGCGGAATCCGATCGATCGTCGGGCACATCGTCCTGCACAGCAAGGAGGTCTTCATGTATGATGCAAGTATCAAAGCGTTCTGCTCAAAGCTGAAGAAGCTCGTGTTCAAAAGGCGACTCTCGATGGATCCTACGACTCTGACACTCCTGCTCGATGACGCATACGACGGAGACCGCGCGGCGTTCGGACGGATCGCCGCGGAGGTGTACGAGGATTTCAAAACACTCGCCAAACATGCGATCGCGCAAAAGGGTGCGGTCGGGGATATCCGGCCGACGATGATCGCCAACGACGCGCTCGTCGAACTGATGAAACAGCGTGAGGCGATCGGAAATCGTGAACAGTTCTTTGCGCTTGCCACACGCTTTATGTTCAGAATCCTCGCACAGCGCAATCGTGAAGGGCGGGCGCACAAGCGCGGCGGCGGTCACAAGCAGATGGAGTTGCAATCCGGAGACGGTGCGGCGAAGGATCGATCCGTGGAACTCGATGCGCGGATTGAGAAGCTCCGAACCGCGATGGAGTCTTTGCTCGAAGCGCATCCGGAGGCCGCCGAGGTCGTGACCTTGCACATCATGGGCGGACATCCGCTGCCGATGGTCGCGAAGATCACGGAATTGCCGTTGCGCACCGTTGAAAGACGTTGGCAATTGGCCAAGGCGTATCTCGCCACGCATTTCGGCTGATCGGCTTTCATTCGACGCAAGTCAATCCACACACGAACGCATTGCACGGGTGCAGTCATGTCAGCATTCAACCAACAGCAACTCAAGCTCATCGAAGCGCTCTTTGATGAAGCGCTGGAGACCAAGCCGGAAGATCTCGACTCCTGGCTGCTCTCGAAATGTCCGAGCGATGATGCGCTTCGAACCCATCTGCGCAAGTTGATCATTGCATCAGACGCACTGCGTACGGCGGATCTTCGCGGCAAGGTCGCGCCGTTTGACGCCGAAGAGTTGAAGATCGAAAGCTCCAAGATCGGCGATCGCATCGGCCCGTACACGCTGATCGAGCCGTTGGGCAAGGGCGGATTCGGCGTCGTGTGGCTTGCGGAACGACGCGAGCCGATGGTCCAGCGCGTGGCGCTGAAGATCATGAAGACCGCACAGTCATCCCCGGCGAAACTCGCGCTGTTCGAACAGGAACGACAAGCGCTTGCGATGATGGATCACCCCAATATCGCGAAGATTCTCGACGGCGGGGTGACGCCCGAAGGTCAACCGTACTTCGTCATGGAGTTCGTGAACGGCGAGCCGATCACGGACTTCGCCGATCGCCGCACGCTCACCATCCGCCAGCGTCTTCAGCTCTTCGTTCAAGTGTGCGAGGCGTTTCAGCATGCGCACAGCCGCGGCATCATTCATCGTGACATCAAACCCCCGAACATTCTCGTCGCTCTGACTGACGAGCACGTCGCGACGGACAAGGACTCCGTTCAAGGACTGCGCGTGAAGGTCATCGATTTCGGGTTGGTGAAAGCGACGGGACAGGATCTGCACGGCAAATCCGTGGTGATCGAAGACGGTCGTATCGTCGGGACGCCTGCGTATATGAGTCCGGAACAGGCGGCGGGACAGATCAGCGCGATCAGCACATTGTCCGATGTGTATTCGCTGGGCGTGCTGTTGTACGAGTTGCTCGCGGGCGTGCTGCCTTTCGATCAGGAATCGCTTGAATCCATGGCGCGGCGGGAGATTCTCAGGATCATCCGGGAAGTCCCGGCGCCGAATCCGAGCACGAAACTGAGTTCGGTTGACGAACAACGCGCGGCATACATCGCGAACGCACGCCAATGCGCAAGAGGACGACTCTCCGAAGATCTGCGGCGGGAGCTGGAGTGGATCCCGCTCAAGGCGCTACGAAAGGAACCGGATCGCAGGTACGCAAGTGCCGCTTCCCTCGCGGCGGATGTGCGGCGCTATCTGGAGGGTGCGGCGCTCGAAGCCGCGCCGGACAGCCGGGGCTACGCGACTCGAAAGTTCATCGGGCGACATCGACTGCAGTTCGCGGCGGGGATTTCGATCGTGATGTTGTTGATC
>JBKDPX010000071.1:0-12608 GCA_046342165.1 Phycisphaerales bacterium
GCGCCTGGCTCTTCCAGTCCGAGTCGATGATCAGTTTCGGGGCTTCCTGTTCGTTGCCGGCGCTCATGAAAGTGGCTCCTGCCCGACGTGCCGCCGACGGGAATTCCGCGGAGGCGACGGGGGATCGCATTCTAGGTGCGAGCCGCTTGGAAAGCCCGAAAAACAGGTCACGGGAAAGCCCGGTAGAAACTCGATACCCTATGAGAGCCATGAGGTACACCCGGGATTATCGTGCGATCACAATCCTGCTTGCCGCGACGGCAGGACTCGCCGCCTGCAATGTCACGCAACCTCCATCGACGGCGATTTTGTCCAAGGACGAGTTTCAACGGACGGTCGAGTTCAACCCGCAGGTCGCGATCGCGGCCTCCACCGCTCCTCGAGCTTTGGAACCCGCGCGCGCAACCTCCGTGACGCCACCTTTGGACAGCGAAGCGAAAGTTGAGTTGACGGGACCGATCGCGGCGTCATCCGGCATCGATGACGCGGTGGCGCAGCCCGGGCCCCCGGCGACGGTTGAGAGCACTCAGGTGGTGAGCAATTCCGTGCTGGTGGATGCGAAGATCGGCGAGATCAACGGCCGCGCGATCTACGCGAGCGAATTTCTGGAGCCCATGTCGGACCGATTGCGTGCCGAGGCTGGGAAGCAAAATAGAAACGATTGGCTTCGGTTCGCGCGAACGGAGATCACGCGTGAACTGGACACGATGATCGAATACGAACTGCTCACGGCGGAGGCGCTAAGTTCGCTGACACCCGAGCAGAAGCAGGGATTTTTCGCGTTCATGCAATCGATCGGCCGTCGTGTGCAGTCACAAAACGCGGGAAGCCGCACGCTGACCAATCAGCGGCTGCAAGAATCCTCGGGAAAGACGCTCGATCAGATGATGGCGGAGCGTCGAGAAGCCGAGTTGATCAAGTTTCAGCTTCAAGAGCGCGTGTACAAGCGCGTCAACATCTCATGGAGAGACATCCGTCAGACTTATGAGCGCTTTTACGACGAATTCAATCCACCGCCGACCTACATCTTCCGTCTGATCCAGATTCGGAAAGACGATGAAGCGGCGATCAAGAAGGTCACCGATGGCATGGCGGCGGGCGAGGCTTTCGACAAGCTCGCGCTCAGCGAGGACAATCTCGCCTATTACTCGCGCAAGGAACAGCAAGCAATCCGTGAAGTTCCTCAGGATCGAGAAAACCCCGCGAACACCACTTTCTTCGTGAACAAGTCACTGAACTCCGCCGCGGCGGAAATGAAGGTGGGAGACGTCAAAGGTCCGATTGACACGACTCCGACGACCTCGTGGCTTAAGCTCGAGCAGATCATCGAAGACACCACACCGCTGTACGAGGCGCAGATCGGTCTCGAGAATCTGTTGCGAAAAAACCGCAACGACATGGAGCGCAGGAAGTACATCGCCGGACTGCGTTCTCGGGCGAGTATCAGCAGCACCGAGGAGATGACCGAGCGGTTGCTCGCCATCGCATCGGACCGCTTCTATCCCGCACCGCTGGAATAGAGTTTTTTGAGGGGTGAGAGCGTCGTGAGGGGGATGATCGCATCATTCATTGATTTTCTGATTCACGCGAGGATCCTGCGGCGCAAAGCGCGTCGCGCGTCGAGCGTGATCGGCACACGCGGCGAACTCGCCGCCCGGCGTCACTTGGAGTCCGCGGGGTATCGGATTCTCGCCATGAACGCCGTCACGCCCGAGGGTGAAGCGGACATCGTCGCGGAGCGCGAAGATCGCGGCACTTTCGCGGTGGTCGAGGTGAAATCCCGAGTCAGACGCCCCGACGGTTCTTTGTTCAATCCGCCGGAGCGATCGGTGACCGCACGCAAATCAAATCGACTTGCGGCGATCGCGCGTCATCTTGCTTACGCCAACGACTGGCCGCGAGTGTGCGTCGAAATCATCGCCGTGGAGTTCGAATCAGAGAACAGCCCGACTCCCGCGGTCCTCCGACACCACCGCGCGTGATCAATCCAGTTCGAGCGGCAGGATGACGCTGAACATGCTGCCTCGACCGGGCTCGCTCACGACTTGCAATTCCGACTTGAGCACATTGGCGAGTTCCTTGCAGATCGAAAGCCCCAATCCAGTTCCGGTGTGCTCCCGCGCGTGCCCCGCGTCGAGTTGTACGAATTTCTCGAAGATCTTGGATTGATCCTCCGCGCTGATGCCTCGTCCGTTGTCGATGACGCTGACTCTGATGCGATCCTGAGTGCCGGGCAGGCTTCCAAGCAGACGCTCCGCCCGCAGAATGATCTGCGGCTGTCGCCCCGTGCGCTCAAGGGGTTCGGTAAACTTCACGGCATTTGACAGAAAGTTGAAGACGATCTGCTGGAACTTCTTCACATCCGTGGTGATCACGGGAAGATCCGCGGCGACTTCCAAACGCAACTCGATGCTCTTCTTGCGAGCAAGAGGATCGATCAGTCCCAGCAACCCCTCGCAGGTGTCGCGAAGGCTCATTCGCTCAACCGCGAGATCGACTCGGCCCGCCTCGATCTTGGCCATTTCGAGAAGCGACTCGATCATGGCGAGCAGGTTACGCCCGGAGGTGATGATGTTGTCGATATAGCGACGGCGCTTGGCAAGATCAGCCGGAGGATCGGGTTTCATCGACTCGGCACGCGCGATATCGCCGAGCATTTCGGCAAATCCGATGATGGAGTTCAGCGGCGTGCGAAGTTCATGACTGACATTGGCGAGGAAGTCGCGCATCAACTTCGCGGCCTTGAGCAGTTCGCTGTTGCGCTCCGAAACTTCGGCGATCTTCAAGTCCAACGCCGCGTTGATCGATCGCAGCTTATCCTGCGAGGACTGAAGATCCGTCAGCATCGTGTTCAAGGTATCGGCCAGTTGCTCGAATTCGTCACCGGTACTGATCGCCGCGCGATGGAACAAATTGCCCTCGCGAACACGTTCGGCGGCTTCGCCGAGGGCGCGCACGGGACTCAACACCAGTTTTCTGGTGATCACATAGAACACCAACAGTCCCAACACGAGCACGCAGAATCCGGCGGTAAGCAGATAAGTGACGTTGAGGATGATCAGTCGGCTCGCTTCGACGCTGATGCGATCGAGAATGATGATTCCCGTCAACTCAGGGGGCCCGTCGGTGCGCGAGCGTCTCTTGGCTTTGATGTACTGATACTCACGATTGGTGCCGTCCCATCGGGAATCCTGCATATCAGGAAGAGCCGGATCCGCTCGAAAGGCGGCGAGCGCGCGCGCGACCACCTCATCGGTCTGTGCGAGCTCGTTGGCATCGCGCATGTTCATGGGACGCGCGCCGATACCGCCGCGCTCTTCCTTCAACACGGTACCTTCAACGATCATGCGAAACGGCTTGCCACCGTCTTCGCCGCTTTCACGATCCTCGCCCATACGTTCCCAGGTGGAGACGAGTTGCCGCGACAGATCCAGCTGTCCCGCATCGATCAACGCCTGCATGCGCAGCCACGGAACGGTCAACGCCACGAGAACGATCAGAATGATCGCTCCTCCGAAGAGCAAAAGGCACTTGGTCGCCAGATCCAATCCTCGCCGCATGACTGGAGCGTATCCGCGGAACGGCACCTGCGAAACGGGCCCGTAAGCCCGCGGCGGTGAACAAGTTGCGCCCGCGCCTATCATCCCCCCCATGTCCGCGAAGACCGTGTATCTGGAGACCTTCGGCTGTCAAATGAACGAGCTCGATTCCGAGCTCGTTGCGGGGCAGTTACGCGCTCTGGGGTATCGATTCGTCGGAAGCGCGGATCAGGCGGATGTGGTGCTGTACAACACCTGCTCGGTACGAGAACACGCGGAACAGAAGGTCTGGAGTCGACTCGGAGAGCTCGCCGAACGCAAACAGGGCGAGCCGGGGGTCGTCGTCGGCGTTCTGGGCTGCATGGCCGAGCGCGACGGAACGGATCTCATCAAGCGCATGCCGGTCGTCGATGTGTTGTGCGGCCCCGGCGAACTCGACAAACTACCTTCCCTGCTCGACAACGCCGTTCGCACGCGAAACGGCCGCGGCGATGAAGACGCACTCGTTTCCGCGTCTCAAGTCGCGCTGCAAGGCGGCAGCAGTCGTCGCAGTTCCACACTCGCGGCGGCGGAAGACACGCTCGAGATGCTGGATCTCTCGCGCGCGGTTTCACCCGTCGACTCCGATGACATCAAAAGAAAGACCGCATATGTCCGCATTACGCGCGGATGTAATAAGTTCTGCACCTACTGTGTCGTCCCCCACACCCGCGGCGCCGAGATCCATCGGCCGCCGGAACACATCATCGACGAATGCAAAAAACTCGCTGATTCGGGCGTCATCGAAATCACGCTGCTCGGACAAACCGTCAATCACTATCGGTTCGAACACGGCGCCGCTGTGACCGTCAACGGCGTTGTGCAACCGCAGAAAGGTCGCTCCTACGCGGGCGGCCATCGGCGCGATCCGTTCGCCGGCGCGAACGTCACAACATTCGCGGACTTGCTGCGTCGGATCCACGAAGAGATCCCCGCGATCAAGCGCCTGCGATTCGTCACGAGTTATCCGCGCGATTTCGGCGATGATGTCCTTGAAGTGATGCGGGATCATCCGCGCATCTGCCGCTATCTGCATGTTCCCGCCCAAAGCGGCAGCAATCGGCTGCTCAAGTCGATGAACCGCGGCTACACGGTCGAGGAGTATCTCGAGTTCCTTGATCGTGCGCGATCCTTCCTCGACCAGCCTGAGATCAATCGTCCGCTTACGCTCAGCGGCGACTTCATCGTCGGCTTCCCCGGCGAGACCGACGACGATTTCGAGGCGACCAAGCGCTTGATCGAGGCCGCCCAATACAAGAACGCTTTTATCTTCAAATATTCCCCGCGCCCCGGCACGGTCGCGTATGACAAGATGCCCGACGATGTTCCGGAGGATGTGAAGCGTCGCCGAAACAATGAATTGCTGGCGATCCAGACCGCGATCTCCGAACGAATCGGACACGCCCAGGTCGGTCGCGAGTTCGAAGTGATGGTCGAGGGCTTCTCCCGTCGCGAACTCAAAAAATCAGGCCTGACGAAGGGTCAGCTCAAAAGTGCGGGCGCGGTTGCGATCACCATCGGCGGGCGCTCGCTCGCGCGCCACGAACTCGGCGCCGCGGCTCCCTCCGCCGAGGATGCGACGGTTCAATTCTCAGCACGCAACGACGGCGATCTCATCGTGCTGTTCGATGCTCCGGCATCGCGCGCGGACGATCTGGTCGGCACGATCACCAAAGTCCGCATCGTTCGCGCCGAAAAGATGTCGCTTCACGGCGAACTGATCTGATCATCGCCTTCTTCGAAACGCACTTTGGCCCGCTTTTTCGCCGCCAGGAGTCCCGACTCCGAGGTCGTCTCTTCCGTCTTGACGGAAGGTTCCGGCGACACGATTCGCGCGTCACCGCTCGACGCGATCTGACTCAATCTTCGCGCCCTTCGTTCATCTCGAGCCTTTTCAGCCAGGCGCGCGGCGTCTTTCTCGCCCAGCACCATGCTGTCTTCGGATTCCATGCGCTGTTGTTGATCCAAGCGCGCCCGCAAACCGGAAGTCGACATTGATCCTGATGACTGAACCACTTCGATTTCGCGGCGCACGCCGATCCAGCGGTCCCATGCGACTCTTCTCACCGCGAGATCAAGCAATACGAGCACCACGATCCACAGCGTGAGCGAATGGCCGACAGGTGAAGTGCTCTCACGAGGCGTGATATTCGTGCGATCAAACAACCTCGCCGCGGCGATGGAAGAGAAATCCAGTACACGACCGCCCGTGGCGTCCGCTATGTCCCTCAACACAGACGCGCGATCCCGTAACGCACGAAACTCTTCGTTTTGAGTGACTGTCGCACCCGTGACGACCGCGCCACCTTGATCGGAGCCGACGAGAATGACGTTCGCACCGGGACTTGGGCCGTAGATCTTCGCTTCGTAGCGCCCGGGGGCGGTTTGCGAGAACGCCACTTCACGCCGTGCGCCGTCAGCCCCCACCACGGCAGCCTTCAAACCCAGTCCATCGCGCGCTTCTCCCGCGGAATCGACCGCATTCACGACGACATCGATTCGTCCGTCGCGATACACGGTGCGCGCTTCGAGACCGCTGTCACTCTCGGATCGCGATGTCGCGCGAACGATACGAGTCCAGAATCCGGCGTAAGACTCGGAAGACTTCCAAGCTTCAGCCCATCGGTCTGCGTCGGATGTGAACGCCGCGACCTGCCCGAGTCCGACGCTCCAGTGCGAAAGGACGGGATCACCCTCGGGTGTCACCCATGCGTTGACGACACCGGACTCCGCGCGTGCGCGCGTAAGCGAGATGCCGCCGAGTCGTTCGGGAACCGGGACGCCGAGGATCAGCGGCGATCCCGCTGACGCGATCGTCGGTGTGAAATCGCCCTCGCGCACGAGTGGTTGACGCTCGATGTTGACTGCCTTCAAGAAAATTCTGGGCAACACGCGAGGATCGCGGACTTGGTAGTACGTTCCGCCGCCGGCTTTCGCGACTTGATCCAACCCGCGCGCGTCGGCGGCGTCTCCGACTCCGATCGTGGTGATTTTGGCGCCGCGATCGGCGATGGCCTTTGCGAGTGACGGCAACGCCTCAGGATTCATGGACTGACCATCGGTCATCACGACGATGTGGCGAACGGCGGACTGTGAATCTTCCAGCATTCGTCTCGCGACTTCGAGCCCCGCGCCCATGTTGGTGCCGCCGTCGGAAGTGATGCCTCGAACGACTCGGGCGTGCGCCGAACCGTCACCGTTGGGTTGCAACGCCACGAGTTCGGATGCATTCGAGTTGAAGACCACGACACCGATTTTGTCTTTGGGGGACAGGCTCTTGATCGCGAGCGCCACGGCTTCGTTGGCGATCTGCTGCTGCGTGTAACGCGAACCCGCGACGGGATGATTCATGCTTCCGGAGTTGTCGAGCACGAAAACCGTCGCCGTTTCCGGCGTCACAATCCGATCCGGTATCTCAAGATCAACGGGCAACAACTCTTCGAGCAGCGAACCGCGCCAACCGCCGGCCGCGAAGGAACCACGACCTCCGATCATCACGAATCCGCCGCCCATGTCTCTCACGAACGAGACGAGCAGACGTTGGGCGGATTCATCGACTTCGTGCGCGGGAACTCCGTCGAACAACACGATGTCATAGTTGCGATACTCGAGGGGATCACGGGGCAATTCGCCCGCGGGAATCACACGAAATCCGATTCGTGCCTCCGCGAACACACCTTCCAGCGGAGTTCCGCTCAGTGGCGCGTCGATCGATCGCACGATCAGCACCGCACCGGCACCGGGCGTAAGCGTAAATGCCTGCGCCTTGTTGTTCTCAGGTCGGGTGTCGGCGATCATTCGTCCGTCGGCTCCCACCTCAGGTTCAAAGATCGCCTCAAATCGATGAATGCGGCCTTCACGAACGCGGGCTTCAAGCCTGATGACATTCTCACCGGGAATCAACTCAACCCGCATCGCGGTCGAACCGCGAGTGTCGATCACCAACGGAGTGCCTTCATCCGTCACGCGCAGCACGCCGCGTGCGATGCCGGTGCTCTCGATCACGACGCGAAGTGGTATCGCGCCGGCCTCGGGTGCGGTTGAGGGAGCATCCAGGGAGGTCACGATGATTTCACGATCAATCTCGTAACGAATCGGAACAACATCCACGGGAATCGAACGTCCGTCGAGAATCAGTTCCTTCGCGATCCCACGCGAATCTCCGGATGTCTCGTTCCCGTCGGAAATCAACACAATGCGACCGGTGGCATCAGGAGGAACAATCACCGCCGCGAGTTTGAGGGCATCTGCGATCGCTGAACCGTCATCCTCGCCTGCGATGGAAATCGCTTCCGGCAGCGGACCGGGTGCCGGCATGCGAATCACTCTGGCTCTTCGATCGAACTCAACGAGACCAACCAAATCTTCCGGTCCGGCACCTTGTGTCGCTTCGCGTACGAACTCCGCGGCGGCCTGTGAAGCGGGAAGTCGCCGCGTGCGGTCGGGTGTCAGCCCCACGGACTGATCACCGGCGAGCACATTGACCGAAGAGGAAGAGTCCGTGACGGCGATGACCGCGACTTTGCGGGACTGAACTTTCATCGCCAACTGCGCGAGTGAGAGCACGATGAGCGTGACCAACGCGCATCGCACCACGACCGAGACGCGACGCTTCAGCGGCGTAAATGAGTTCAGTAAAACTCTCGCAGAGATCACCAGCGGAATCAGCAGCAGGAGCAGCCAAAGCTTGGCCGGATCTTCATATGCGAAACTCAACGCCCACCGCCTGCGGGCACATCTTCCGCGGGTCTGGCAGGTGCTGTCTGCTCTTGAACTTTCGCACGATCGACATATCGCTGAAAGACACGCCGCACGAAATCGCGGCGCTCACGCGGCACGCCTCGTCGCTCAATGGCTTTCTCCGCCCCCTTGGCCGCCTCCTCAACCGATCGACGCCATTGCACATCGGCGGTCGCACCGTCATCGCCTGAGCCCTCGATCTCCGAGAGCATTCGTCTGCGAACATTCGGATCCACCTCATTCGGTCGAGCGTCGACTGATTCGAGGCGCTCAGGCTGATATGAATCCGGCGCCGATTGCGCTTGCTTGGGCCCTTGTGCCGACTGTTCACCCGCAGATTGTCCGGGTGCCTTTTGGTCACGTCCCGCACGGCCCATTCGCTCTTTGAGTTCGCGAAGTTCCTGTTGCTGAGTGGGAGTCGATGCGCCGCGCATGTCGTCGGCCTGCTGACGCAGACGCTCCGCTGTTGCGTCATGCTGTTCGGATTTATCGCCGCGCTCCGCGGCTTGCTTCAACCGCTCCGCCAATCTACGCATCCCGTTTTGTTGACTTTGACCTTGTTGTCCCTGCTTTTGATCAGCAGATTGATTCCGCTCGCCGCCCTGCTCAGCGCTTTGTCCCTCCGCGGCATTCTGCTCACGACGCTGTTCCGCTCCGGAGTCGGTGTTCTGCTGCTGACCTTCCTGACGCGCGGACTCCCGTCGCTGACCGGATTGCGATTGCTCCTCTCGGCCGGATTGCGATTCCCGGGTCTCACCTGACTGCCGTGATTGATCCGATTGCTGTTGACCGGACTGTTCTTGACGCTGTCGGGAATCGGAGTTTCGGTCAGAGGCCGCATCCTGATCCGTCGCTTCGGAATCCCGGCGATCGGATCGCTCTTCACGGTATTGATTCTTGTCGTCTTGCGAACCTTCCTGAGAACTCGATGAGTCTTGCTGAGGCTCACGCAGTTGTCGCGCCGCATCTTTCAGTGCTTCACTCATGTCCTTGACGGATTGATTGTCATTCGAACGATCCGCATCGGAGTCAGCGGACTGTTGTTGTTCAGGAGTTTGTGGTTTCTCGCGCGTGGTCTGATCCAAGGAGTCGGCGAGTCTCTCCAACTCCTCAGATACCTCGCGCCGCTCGTCCTCGGTCATTTGACGCTGACTTTCCTCGAGTTCGCGTGCCTTTTGTACGGCTCGATCAAAATCCGCTTCCTTCACCGCTTGCGCAAGTTCACTGCCCGTTTTTTCGTTCGACTTGCGCGCGGCCTGCAAGGCCTCTCGCAGTCGATCATCCGCATCCCGCTCCCGAGCGGCCTCCTGCTCGCGTCGATCCGCCGCGCGATCCAGCGCATCGGCGACCTGCTGCAACGCCTCGCCCGGATTTTCGCGCTCACCGAGCAGTTCACGCTCGATTTCCTCGAGTTCCGATTGCGTCTGCGCATCGACAGCATCGGGAATAGATTGCAATTCCGCAGTCGCTTGCGCGATGGCCTGTCGCGCCTGATCCGATTCGACCTTCTCGAAATTCGGCCGAGATCCCAAATCAGTGGCGAGCGACGGCACGAATCGTGCGCTGATCAACATCGCGAGCATAATTCCGGCGACGCAGTACCACGATCGATCACATGACAGCGGAAGAATGGTTGAGGATCGGCATCCCGCGGCGAGGACTTCCGCTCGTGAGATCACCAGCCGCGCCGCGTCAGGATCCGAGCCCTCAGGAATCGACAACGCGGTGGAGATCGCATCCTTGGACGACATGCGTTCATCGATGATGAGCGCGGCCTGAGCGTCGCTCAGTCGAGACTTCCACGCCAAACATCCGCTGAGGCTGAGGGCGATCGCGAAACCACCGATTGCGACAGCGGATAGATCCGCGGTTGTTGAGAGTCTTGTGCTGACGAGCTTGTCAAAGAGAACCCAAGACAGACACAGCGCGGACGCGGCGATCGACAGCCTTCCGGACCACGACAGCAGCCGCGAGACAAACGCCCGTCGTTTCACCTCAAGCGCGAGGCGCCGACAAGTTGGAGCATCATTCACCACGCTCTACTGTACGATGGCGGCGATGCCGGGAGTTCACGGACTTCAGTTCGGACTTCAGTTCGCCTGGGCCGACTTTTCACCCTCGGCCTCTTCATCCTTGGCCTTGGCGCCGACCTCGCGCAAGCTCGCGGCTTCCGCAAGGACATCGAACGACAATGCGCCCTTCAGCGCCTTGTCGTTCAGCACCGCGGCAAGTTCGGAAGTCGCCAACGAGTCCGAAGCAAACGGACTCATCATGCGAAGATCCTCAAGAACCACCGGACGCTGACCGCTGATCTGCGCCACAACCACCGACAGCGAGTCGGGAAGGGCGACGGCGACGGTGCGGTCCGCGGCGTTGGCGGGTTCGATTTTGATGACTTCTCCGAGCTTGCCTGCCGCGGCGAACACCGCATTGCGGAAGTCTTCCGTGTTACATTCGGCGTTGGCGACCGCCGTGCGAGTGACCTGAATCTCCTCGACCACTTCGAGAGGCTCGCCTGTGATGCTGATTTCGGTCGGCTTCTTGAAGGCGATCGCGAGCGTCTTGAGATCGGTCTGCGCCACAAGAGCGCGGTTGGTTTCGAGGTCTGTCTTCAGCTTGTCGAATCCGTCCAAGCGCTTGACATCCGCCAATACGCGATCGCGAACTTGATCAATCGTGTCGGGCGCGGCTTCGGGCTTCACTTCAACGACATTGAAGTAGAAGTGATCCCCGCTTTGGTTTTCCATCACGACGGTCGTGAACGGAACGCGTGCTTGCAGATCCAAGGTGGTCTGCGGATTGATCTCTTTGATCATGCCGGCCATTTGCGCGAAACCCATGCGGCTCTGGCCCGCGCGGAAGAACGACTCGCCAAGTCCGGCCAGTGAATCAGCCTTCGAGAGGTCGATCCAATCACCGACGGGCTTTTCGATGGGGGGAACCGAGATGCTCAGCCCGGCGGCGGTCTTGACGGCGTCGGCGACTTCCTGTGCGAGCGTTGCGAGCTTGGGTCCGTCCTGATCCCAAGTGTCGGGAAGCTTGCGGTACGGGCCATCGACAGGCAAACGCGAAAGCGAGGCGCGAACGCGGTCCTTCATCACGCGAGACGCCGTCGACATGACAGTCTCGATCTTGGAGTTTTTGATATCCGCAACGACCGCGGCTTCCTCCGCATCGAATTCACCGGGGAATCGCGTGCGGTTCTTCTGCCAGTGCTTATGCGCATCGATCGGATCCACGACGATGTTCGCGGAAATCGCTTCCCGCGACACGCGGAACCACTCCACCTTCAAGCGCGGCTCAAGGATGTAGCCGAATCCTTGCGCACCGGTTCCGGGCTTCACCGAGCGATATTGATCGAAGTGTGCCTGCAAGCGCTCCGGGGTGGGTTCGGGAATCGATGCGATCACCGAAGCGGCGGGAATCACCACTGCATTCACTTTGATCACGTCGGAGTCCCGACGGAGTTGCGCAAGGGCTTTGCGATCAGAGAAAGTCGCCGCCCCGATGTACAAACGCGAAGTGCGGTGCACGCCACGAAGTTTCGAAAGGATCGCACCGTATTCACGTGAAGTGATCTGACCCTTGGCCACCATGTCGGCCTGACGGGCCAGCACCCGCTTCTCGTACTCCTCGGCGTCCTTCATGATCTGCGGCATCTGACGCTCGAGAAAAGAGCGAGCGAAGTTCACCGGCAGGTTGAAGCGCTGAATCATCTCAGCGAGGCGCTGCGTGTACACCTCGGACTGCGAGAGCTCAGGCAACCACGACATGCCGTCGAGCTCATCTCCGATCAAACCCAAGCGCTCGGCTTGATTGACGAGCAGAATCCAGTGCATCGGGCCTTCAACGCCCAACTGCGAACGCAGCATGGCGGGACAAGCCTCGTTCAGAATCTCGAGTTCACCCTGCGCCTTTTGCAGATCCTGCAAACGGATCTTGCCATCGCGGGTTTCCGCGACGACGCGCTTGCCGACGTTCGATGCGCCGCTCACGCCCTGATCGACGAGGAACGTCATCATCAGCAGCGAACCGAAGATCACCATGAACCACTTGTTGTGCTTGCGGAGTGTCTTCAGCATGTTGCTTAACCGTGTGATTGGTTGCTAACGAGTCGAACAAATACGAATTCGGCCGACCGGTGTCCCCGGTCGGCCGCGGCTGTGTGTGTGATTCGAACCGGCCGGGCGGGTTCGAAAGAGCCGTACAGGCTTATCGGTAGAATTCGATGATGAGGTTCGTATTGACGTCGAACGGAATCTGATCCGTCGTCGGCATCGCCACGACCCG
>JBKDPX010000072.1:0-7573 GCA_046342165.1 Phycisphaerales bacterium
CCTCGTCGTCATCCTCGGGATGACGCTCTTCCTCGTTTCTCAATACGCCGGCAAGCAGACCCGCGTCGCGCCCGTCCCGACTCTGCAGACCGCAGAGTTTGAGCGCGCCGCGCAGAAGTTGCGTCTGGTCGGCATCAAGTCTTTCGCGGAAGGCGGCTCGTTGCTTGTGAACTCCGAAGATGAGTTCGCGGCGCGAGCGGCGCTGCTCGAAGATGGCTTTGTCGCCCCCGGAGACAAGGCTCTGCTCTTTGAGAACATCCTTCAGCGCCAAAGCTGGACGAACTCTCGTCAGCAAAACGAGAAGCTCTACCAAGTCGCGTTGCAGAACGAATTGAAGAGCTGCATTCAACTCATGCGCAACGTGAAGACTGCGCAGGTGTTGATCGATGTTCCGGATTCCAACGGCTTCGGGCCGCGCATGAAGACGCCGACCGCCGCGATCACGGTGCAGACGCGTGACGGTTCTCCGATGAATCAGGCGACGGTGAACGCGGTTGCGGGCGTGGTTTCCGGTTCGGTCGCCGGACTGCAACTGACGAACATCCGCGTGATTGATGCGACAAGCGGGCGTCAGATGCGTCCGACGGGTGACGAGGAACAGCAGTCGACGAGCTATTTGGAGCACGCATCACGCGTGGAATCGCTCGCGCGTGACAAGTTCCAAGATTTGCTCTCGTACATCCCCGGCGTCGTGGTGGCCGTCACCGCGCAGGTTGATGTGACGCGTTCGCAAAGCCAGGTCGTCGCCTATTCGCCCGAAAACAAGGGCACGATTTCGCTTGAGAAAGAGCGCACCAAGAGTGTGACGACGAATTCGCAGACCCAAGCCGCGGCGACTCCCGGAGTCACGGCGAACCAAACCGCGGACATCAACACATCGGGTATCGCGGGCGGAAGCAATCAGAGCACCGAAGAGACCACGGTCTCGAACGACATTCGCGTCGGTCAGAAAACCGAAACGATCGTCGATCCCAAGGGCTATCCGACCTTGGTCGCCGTGAGCGTCAATGTTCCCCGCGGTTATGTCGCGAGTTTGATCAAGACCGCACAGGGCGCGCCTGATGGTCCTGCGGACGGTGACGTCGATCAGAAGTTCACCGCTTCGGTGAAGCCCATGATCGTGGAGAGTCTCGTTCCGCAGTTGCGCGCTCTCATGGTGCAAAACGGTCAGAACATCACAGCCTCCGCGCTCAAGAGTCTGGCGGAAGAGATGATCAGCGTGTCGATGATTCCTGCTGATATTCCGGCGTCGCCCGCGGCGGGTGGCACGATGACGGCTGGCGTCGGCACGGGTATTCTCGCCATGGGTGGCGGGTTGATCGACAAGGTAGTGCTCGGCGTGCTCGCGGTCGTCGCACTCGGCATGATGGTGATGATGGTTCGCAAGGCCGGCAGGCCGACGGAGACTCCGACGGCGGAAGAACTTGTCGGGTTGCCCCCTCGACTTGAGTCCAGCGGCGAGGTGATCGGTGAAGCGGATGCTTCTCAGGAAGCGCTCGCCGGCATCGAGGTTGACGAAACCCAACTGCAGAACCAGCACATGCTCACGCAGATCGACAAGATGATCAAGGACGATCCCAAGTCCGCGGCGCGTTTGCTGAACCGTTGGATCGAGGTGGAGGAGAAAACGATGGCGCGCAAACCACACGAAAAGCTCCCCGCGAACGTTTCAGAGCTCGACGGCATCACCAAGGCCGCGATTCTGCTGCTCGCCGTCGGACCGGAGAATGCATCCTCGGTTCTGAAGAATCTTCCGCAGACCGCCGTCGAGGAAGTCACTCGCGAACTCGCGGCGCTCGGTCGCGTTCCGGCGACGCTCCATCGTCAGGTCGTTGAAGAGTTTTACTCGGTGACCGCCGCGAACAACGCGCTCAACGAGGGCAACCTCGATTACGCGCGCGACATTCTGCGCAAGGCGATGGATCCGGGAAGCGCGGAGAAGATGCTCGGCCAGATTCAAACGCAGGTGCAGAAGACGCCGTTCTCGTTCCTGCAACGCGCGGAGAGTGAAAACTTGATGACGTTCATTCAGGATGAACACCCGCAGACGATCGCGCTCATCCTGTGTCACCTTCAGCATCACAAGGCCAGCGAGATTCTCGGCGGCTTACCCATGCAAAAACAGCTTGAGGTTATCAAGCGCGTCGCGAATATGGATCAGACGAATCCGGAAGTGATTCGCGAGGTCGAGCGCGGACTTGAAAGCCGGTTGTCGAGCATGCTCAACCAAAGCATGGAGAAGGCGGGCGGCGTCAGCACGGTCGCGGAGATCTTGAACCTCGCGGATCGCGCGACCGAGAAGGCGATTCTGGAGGGGCTCGAGTCCGAGGATCCGGAACTCGTGGATCAGATCCGTCGATTGATGTTCGTGTTCGAAGACATCAAGATGGTCAACGACAAGGGCATTCAAGCGGTGCTCAAGGAAGTCGACAACAGCGAACTCGCACTGGCGCTCAAGACCGCCTCCGAGGATCTGCGCAAGAAGATCTTCGGCAACATGTCCGAGCGCGCGGCGTCTCTCATCAAGGAAGACATGGAGTACATGGGGCCGGTCAAGGTCAGCGATGTCGAATCCGCCCAGCAACGCGTCGTCGACATCGTGCGTCGTCTCGAGGAGAGCGGCGATGTGGTGGTCGAAGGTCGCGGCGGCGAAGGCGAAATGCTCGTGTAATCACACGTTCGACGAGAACGACGAGAACCTATGGCAGTCATCCGTCACACAACAGCGCAGGAACTTATCAAGGACGCCGTCGTCCTGGATCTGGGCGACATCGCCGAGCAGGGTCGTCGCATGCTCGCCGATGCGCAGCGTCAGGCCGAAGAAATCGTTTCGCGCGCGAAGGTGGAGCGCGAGCGATTGCTCGCCGGGGCTCGTGAACAGGGATTTGAAGCAGGTCGCGTTGAAGGCGTGCGCGCCGGAACCGAACAGGGAGCGGTTCAGGCGCACGCCGACGCGATCGTCGAAGCTCGTGCGAGACTGGAGCCATTGGATCAAGCGTTCGCGATCGCACTCGACTCGTTTGTCGCGCGTCGCAATGAACTTGAGCAACAGGCTTCGCAACAGGTGATCCGCTTGGCCCTCGAGATCGCCTCTCGCGTGGTGAAGCGTCAGGTCGAGTGCGATCCGAGCATCGTCGCCGATCAGGTTCGGGACATTATCCGCTTGTGCATGGGGCCCGGTCGCGTCACTGTTCGCATTCATCCCGCGGATGAGTCGGTGTTGCGAGAAGTGTTGCCGCGCCTTTGCGACGGCGCGCGCGATCCTTCGAGCGTCTCGCTCGAATCCGATGCATCGCTGGCACGGGGTTCGTGCATGATCCGTCATGCGGGCGGCGGCTGGATCGATGCCGGGGTGCGGATGCAACTGGATCGGATCGCTGATGCGATTCTTCCCCTCGGCAATTCCGATTGTGGCGGGGAGGTCACACAATCTTGAACGCGCTCTTTGAACAAGTGCGTGATCGACTTCGCGAAGTCCAGCCGATGTGCGTGGCAGGTGTTGTCACGGCGGTGCGAGGCCTATGTCTCCAGGTCGAAAATCTGCCATTGCCTGTCGGCAGTCTCGTGGAAGTCAAAACACACGGTGCGCGCGACGGACAGCCGTTGCAAGGAGAGGTGGTGGGGTTCGGCGAGGGACGCGCGATTGTCAGGTTGCTCGGACAAACCGAGGGCGTGCGAATCGGCGATGAAGTCGTCGGACTCGAAGTCACGCAAAATGGTGCGGTCGGAACTCGCTTGCTCGGCCGCGTGATCGATGGTCTCGGCCGGCCCGTTGATGGTCGCGGGCCGGTCGGGGAGATCGTTCGTCGACCGCTGAACCCGCCGCCGCTCAACGCGCTGAGTCGCGCACGGATCGACAAGCCGCTCCATACCGGTGTTCGTGCCGTCGATCTCATGACGACGCTCGGCAAAGGTCAGCGAATGGGCCTGTTCGCCGGACCGGGAGTGGGTAAGTCAACGCTCCTCGGCACCATCGCGCGACGAAGTGATGCCGATGTCAATGTCGTCGCGTTGATCGGCGAACGCGGTCGCGAAGTCAAGGACTTCATCGAGCACAGCTTGGGTGAGGAAGGACTTCGTCGCAGTGTCGTCATCGTCGCGACGGGCGATGAATCTCCGCTGCTACGCGTCCGAGCGGCGAAACTCGCTTGCACCGTCGCCGAGTTCTTCCGTGAACAAGGCAAGAGCGTGTTGCTGATGATGGACTCAGTCACCCGCTTCGCGCACGCACAGCGACAGATCGGTCTTGCCGTCGGCGAGCCGCCCGCGACCAAGGGGTACACGCCGAGTGTGTTCATTTCGATGGCGCTGTTGCTGGAGCGCGCCGGCGTCCTCGCGACGACCGATACGGGCAACGGCGGCGGTTCGATCACGGGCCTGTATACGGTGCTCGTCGAAGGCGACGACATGACCGAACCCGTCGCCGACGCCGCTCGCGGCATTTTGGACGGCCACATCATTCTTTCGCGCAAACTGGCGCAAAAGGGACACTTCCCCGCGGTTGATGTGCTTGATTCCGTCAGCCGCGTGGCGAACGAAATCACCGACAAGGAACATCAGGACGCTCGTCGCGGCGCGTGCAGACTGCTCGCCCTCTATCGCGATGTCGAGGATCTCGTGCAGATCGGCGCATACGCGCGCGGCAGTAATCCGGAGGCCGACACCGCGATTGATTTTAATCGCGCGATCAACGATCTGCTGCGTCAGGGCGGTTCCGATATCACGCCGTTTGATGAGGCGCGCAAGCGGCTGCTTTCGATCGCCAAGGACAGTCGTGATCACACCGCGAAGTTGATGAAGGGTAAAAAGTAAGGAATCCATAGGTGGCGAAGTTCGTCTTCAGACTCGAATCACTCCTGCGCGCGCGTATCGCCGAAGAGCGCGCGCGTCAGATGGAACTCGCCGCCGTCGAGCGCGAGCGCGTGATCCTTGAGGAAGAGATTCGCGGCTACCAGAACACCATCACCGCCGAACGCGAAGATATGCGAGATCGACTGGCGCCGGGTGCGCCCGTTCAACTCATGAACGTGCGACTGCAGTCCAACGCGGCGTTCCATGCATCAGCGCTCGCAGGTCAGGCGGCGATCCGGCTCGCCGGCGTTTATCGCAAGGTTGAAACCGCCCGCCGCAACTTGCTTGAGGCGGCGAAAAAGCGCAAGGCGGTCGAAAAGCTCCGTGAGAATCGATTGGAAGAGTGGAAGGCGGAACAAAAGACGCGAGATGCGGCGGCTATCGACGAGATGGCGGTCATGCGTGCTTCGCGTGAGGAGTCGTTGGTATGAAAGCACTTTGGACGGCGCTCAGCATCTTCGCGGTGGCCAACTTGATCGCGACCGCATCGTTCGTCGGTTGGTTGGTGAACGCCGATCGACTCGATTCCGACCGCGCCAAGCGCGTGCGTGAGATCTTCACGACCACCATCACCGAAGAGAAGGTCGCCGCGGAACAGCAGTTGGTTGCGCTTGAGAACGAGAAGAAGGTTGCTGAGGCGGCTGAGAAGGAAAAGTTGCCGCCGTTGACGGCTGCCGAGCAACTCGCCGCGCGTCTTGAAGCTACCGAACTGGACCGTCAACGGGCGGAGCGCATGAAGCGTGAAGTGCAGGATCTCCGTACCGCGCTGGCCAATGAGCGGGATCGCATGGATGCCGAATGGAAGAAACTGCGTGAAACCCGCAAGGCGCACGAAGAGGAAGTCGCGCTCAACGAGCGAATCGTCGGATCCGAACAGTTCCGCAAGACACTCACGGTTCTGACCAAACTCGAACCGAAGGAGACCAAGAACATTCTGGTTCAAATGCTCAACGGTGCGGGTACGACTTCCGTCGCCGCGGATGACATGTCGTCGCCCGATGCAAGTGCTTCGACCACCGGTCTTCCGCAGGTCTTGGCGTACTTGGATGCGATGGAGGACAAGACCCGAACGGCGATCATGAGCGAGTTCGCCCGCGAAGATCCGGGATTGGCAGCGAGATTGCTTGAAGCTCTGCGGATTCGCGGCACTTTCGCCGCGGCTTCGCCGAGCGCTCCATGATTCAGATTACACCATCTCAAATTCCCGTCGAAATCAAGGCAACAGATACGAGACTCCGTGCTCCTGAGGGCGCGGAGTCCGATTTGTTTTCCAAATCCCTCGATCAGGCGCGAGAGAACGATCGGCAGGAATCGCCGGACTTCATGCAGACAACACCTGATGTCGCGGCGTTGAATGTGCGTGAACTGTCGGGCCAGGTGTCGGTTGCGGATCGTGCATCGGCGGAATTGTCCGACGCCGGTGATTCCGAAGCCGACGGTGCGGATGACGCCGGTCATCAAGCCGCGCAACGCGTGCGTCCGCGCGAATCAGTGGCGTCCGCGGTCGGTGACAGGCCCGTTGATGGGAATGACCGGTCTCAAGGCGATTCGCCGACATCCGATTCGAGCGTCGAAGAAACGCATGCGGGTTCGACATCGAGCGGCGGGGCGATGCACGATCGTCAACAATCACATGACCCCGGCGAGAAGTCGCGCGCAACGCAATCATCACAAGTTGTGAATACTCCGGGTGTGAAAACCGCACCGATGGGGGGAATCACGGCGCATGCGCAGGTTCCTGGAGCAAACGTCGCGGCAACGAGCACGAAGAGCGATGTGGTGAGTTCGATCACGAGCATGAGTTCGTTCCGCGAGGCGATGTCTCGCGTCGGAGCGAAAGCGGGAAGTCCGCAGATTCTGCGCGCGGAGACACAAGTCGCCGCGCAAGCTTCGCGCATCATGGTGCAAGGTCTGCGCGACGGCAAGACTGAAGTGGTGATGCGACTGAATCCGGAAGCGCTTGGTCCAGTAAAGATCGAGTTGTCCGTTGATGAAGGACGCGTGAGCGCGAAGATGCACGCCGAGCATGATGCGGCACGCGAGTTGCTGAAGGCGGGATTGGACCACCTTCGTTGCACGCTTGAAGCGCGCGGACTGAATGTGGATCGACTTGAGGTTGTGACGCCGGCGGAGCCGGGTGATCTCAATCTCACGAGCGGGGGATTCGATGGCGCCGACCGTCACGGTGCTTCGAACGGTCAGAATCCGGCGGATGGAAATGCCGGCGGTGGTTCAGGGATGGACGACGGATTCGCGACGGAGTCGCGGATGGTGGAGCCTGCGGCGGAGTCCGCGGGAATGTGGTGGGAGCGCGGCACGGACGGCCTTGCGCTCCTGCGGCTTGATGCGGTGGTTTGAAAGGAGTGGTGACCATGGCGGTGGATGCGATTCAAAGTGACCGATCGGTACAGCCTCAGGTCAACGGCTACAGCCAGATGACCTCGGCGGACTTCACCAAAATCATTCTGAGCGAACTCGGTCGACAGGACCCGCTCGCTCCCAACGACACGAATCAACTGATCCAGCAACTCGCGAACATTCGTTCGATCCAATCCGACATGGATCTGGGCGATCGATTGGGCAAGTTGGTCTCTCATGATGAATTCGCCGCCGCGGCCGGCTTGATGGGCAAGCGCGTCAGCGGCTTGAGCGATCAGTACGGGCGTGTTGACGGCAAGGTGATGAGCGTCGCGCGGACGAATGAAGGTGCAGTGCTCAGTCT
>JBKDPX010000073.1:0-1611 GCA_046342165.1 Phycisphaerales bacterium
TCAAGACGCTCCGCCTCCCGATCCAGCGGCAGGCTGAGTGTCGCGGCGAGTTGGTAGTCGGTTTCGTCCGTGTCGACGGACAAGCCTCCCGTCGCATCGTCGTCGTCCGTGGGCACGGCGATCTCTCCGGACAAGTTGAAATCCGGCAGCAGTCCGTTTCGGGCGTTTCTGAGCGCTCGACGCGCGTCATCCACCCCGTCGCGATCATTCTGCAGATCGAGGCGATAGGTCAACGCGCGGTTGGCAGCCTCCTCCGGCGTGATCTCCGGTTCCGGCAAATCGAAAATGCGATCGCTCAGAGTCACTTTCGCATCGACATGCATGCCCAGGCGCACTTTGAAGCGGTCCAGTTGCAGAATGTAGCGTTCTCGCAGCGAGGCGAGATCCGCCTCCGCCTGGAGAACGCGGTTGCGGGCAAGATCCGCTTCAAACGCCTCGCGCCTGCCCGCCGACACGCCTTCCTGCGTTGAGCGCGCGAGTCGTTCGAGACTTCGCAACTGGTTTTCCTGATTCACGACCTCGCTTCGTGACTGCAGCAATCCGAAGTAGTCATCACATATCGACACCAACAATTCGCGACGGAATCGCTCGAAATCACGTGCTTTGTAAATCAAATCGCGTTCGGCCTGGATCAGATCCTCCCGTGCGATCTCTCCCGCGCCCCGCAGAAGCGGAATTCGCGCGCTGAGCGCCAATCGCGATGACTGTTCGTAACCGCCCGTCACTTGCTCTCGAAGTTGGTCGGTCGCGGCGACCACCGCCTTCGCTTCGACGCTGCCGCCATAGGGAAGTCGCTTGGTCGCGCGAAGTGTGTTGATGATGCTGGAGGCGTGTTCGAAGCGGCCGTCGTCGGCATCGCCGGAGATTCCCGCGGTCAGATCGTTGAAGAAGCGGGGGCCCCATTGATGACGCTCGATCAGCAGGGCGATCGCCGCGAGGATGTACTCCTCTTCAGCGGTGCGATACTCCCGCCCCTTCGACTGCGCGATCTTCAGCGCGTCTTCCAGTGCAATCACTTGAGCCGTCGAATCGGCGCCCGATCCCGTCACCAAGCCCTCGTCTTTGGCGTACGCCTCTAATCGGGCGCTCACGTCGCGATCAGCCGCGGCAGGGGCGAAAGTCATTTCCTCCGCCTGCGGATTCATGGTCGAA
Organism: Phycisphaerales bacterium; assembly: GCA_046342165.1. Taxonomy (GTDB): domain Bacteria; phylum Planctomycetota; class Phycisphaerae; order Phycisphaerales; family UBA1924; genus JBEIUO01. The sequence continues at coordinate 1,153 of JBKDPX010000073.1, forward strand.
GGTTCTTTCGCGTACATCGAATCGGTGTCGGTTTCGGTCGAAACCGAGACGGCTGCTGGTGTGACCTTCAAACCCGCGTTCAACTCGGCTTCACGAAGAGCGGACTCGATGCGCGAGTCGGTCGAGACTCGATCGCCGCATCCCGGTACCACATGGAGAGCCGAACAAAACACGATCGCCGCGATGTTTCTCGGGCGCAAAAATGTTCGGCTGACACAGGGATTTGGTTTTCGGAAGGTGTCAATCATCCTTACATTGTTCTTTCTTTGTACGAACGGAGACCGTAAAAATCACCTTCTCAGGCATGTGTTCTTGCGATATCATAAGCCCCGACCTAGGCTTGTGGACGCCGGACGCTGCGAAACCCCTTTCGCAGGTCAGGCCGGGGAGAGCCCCGACTGGAGTAGCGACCCGGATGCCTGCAGTGACTCATGATGGTCGTTCCTTTATGCTCGACGG
>JBKDPX010000074.1:0-2133 GCA_046342165.1 Phycisphaerales bacterium
GCCTCAGCCGGCTTGCCTGACAAGTCAGCCATCACGCCCATGACGAACGGAAGGTTGATCTTCTTCTCCGCGCCGTACAACTCGAGGTCATACTCGATCTGCACTCTGGGAGCCCTGTTTCGCGCGATGAACTTTTGGCTGCTTGCTTTGGCCATAACTCCACTTCCTTTCAAACTCCGGTCGTTTGCATCTCGATGCACAACATCCCGTCATGCCCGCCCGGATAAGACGCGGACGACCGGGAGATATCCGCTGATCAGAATAGCGAATCCCGCTCTCAACGCCAACTCACACACTCGCTCACCCCTGCTGCTCCGGCGGTGTACTGATTTCCTTCAGCACCCGAACGGAATCCGGATTGAGCACCTGAACAATATCCAAAAACGGTCGGCCGATCATCAGGATCGCACCCTTCACAATCAACGGAACCGGACTCGACGGCTCATGCGATTCGAAATAACGAATCACTTTTTCCAACGCCATCCGAACATCCTCGCGGCTTCGCACTTCCCCGCTGATCGATGGGCCGCCCCCGCCCCCGCCGCCCGACCCGCCGCCCACTCCATCCGCACCCGCCGTTCCCGAATCCGCTGACGCCGCACCTGTGCGGCGTTCGATTTGCAGAGCCGCGTCCTTAAGAAGTTCGATCATCGGGCGCATGTCCGGGCCTTTACCCGCGCCCAACTTTTCTGCGAACACCTGCTCGATTCCCTGTGCCGCGACCATCGCTTCCTTGATGGCCCCGAGAATCTCGTCAAGTTTCTCCTTGTCGGTTTCGACGAACGCGCCGTCGATCTCGCCGATGCCTCGAGGGGGCTTGTTCGCCGCCTGCTCTTCAGGCAGAACAATCTGGCCGCCCGAATAGCGGATATCCCACAACGAGAAACGGCCGAGTTGACGCGAATCACAAAGCGGCGCGTCCAAGATCTTGTCCAGAACCTTCAGGGTGTCCCCGGATCCCGGAGCCGCCGCCAGCGGCGCCAATGCATTGATGCGTTCGGTGGGATCGTTGTTGTCCTCCACATCAAGCTGGGGGAAGATCGGCTCCCAGAAGTCATGCAGCATGCCGTGAATGAGCTTCAATCCGTCGCGGAGTCCCGTGAAACCTTCGACGCGAACAGCCGCGGCCGTCAAAATCACGGCGATCGAGAGGTGCTTGCCGCGAGTGAAGTACTCCTTGGACTTATCCGCCACCTCGCGCCAATTCGGCTCCTCCGCAGGCGTATTGGTGAACGGGTCTTCGGGCTTGCCCTCGGACAATCGCTCCAAGTCGCTGAACTTGTAGCGGAGGTTCTCTCCGCATGGGATTTCAGGCGTGAGTGGTTTGAGAAGATTGTCAACGTTGATGACTGGCACGGGATTCCCTTACTTCTGAGAAGCGACCGTCACGACCTCACCGTTCGACACGCCGCGACGGGACACCGGAGTTCCGCCGTTGCGCATGATGTCGATCAACTGCATCCACTGTTCGAGGCCCGAGATTTCAGACGGCGCGATTTCCAAGAACAGCTTTCTGCGCGGGACTGACGCTTCGAATGGCGACAGGCCCATCATGTCCACCTTGTCGTGGAAGTCAGGAACGCCGCTGCGGAGCAACTCAACCGCCTTGGTCTCGGACTCTGTCGCATTGCCGCTCGCCGCGCGATCCGTCAACCACTTCGCGAATCCTTGGACATTCGCGCCGGCGTCACCCGCGGCGTCGATGTACGCGTAATACAGGTCGTCCATCATCACCTTGATCGCCGCCTTATCACCCAGCGAGTCATATGCGGCGACCGCGGCACTCACAGGCGCCGACTGCACGCGCGCCAACGCGACCTGAGGCGTATCCAGACGATTCGGATTCACGCGCTTGGAGGCATCGTCCATATACACATTGCGACCTTGCAGACCAAGCAGCGTCTCTTCCATCGTCAGATCGACGCGGCTGCCGATGTTCAGTCTGTTTCTCAACAAATCTTGCAATTCCTTGCTCAAGCCCGCCGTCGTCGTCACCGCGCGCTCGGATTGATCGCGCGGAATCGCGCCCGCGATGGAGTTCGCGAGTGCGGTACCGACGGTGCCGACCGCCGTCAGATCCAACGGTTGGAACCGATCGACCGCCGTGGTGCCGGGCCTGAACAGCGTCGCATC
>JBKDPX010000075.1:0-1734 GCA_046342165.1 Phycisphaerales bacterium
GGTTGTCAACGAAGTGCAGTTCGCGATGATGGCGCGTCAAAATCACGCGGTCTCCGGCAGATAGCCTCTGCTGCACCCTTCCGTCGAGAATGAGTGTTGTACCCTCGTCCGCATCACCGCCGTTCGATTTTGCGACCGTAATCTCCAATCGTCCGTGAGCACTGACGATGATCGGGCGAAACGACAAAGAAAATGCAGCTAGAGGTGTCACCGACCACGCATCAACCATCGGGGAGACGATCGGGCCTCCCGCCGACAGGTTGTAAGCTGTGGAGCCTAATGGCGTTGAAACAATGAGGCCGTCCCCGATCAGCGTTGGGCCTGGTCGAGTGTTAATCGTGAGAGGCAACTGGATCATTCGATACGGCGGACCGGCGGTGATCACCGCTTCATTGATTGCAAGTCCGACGAATCGCCGTTCTCCGCGCGATGTTTCGACTTCAGTACTGATCAATCCGTATGAGTGGGTACGCAGCGGCGCATCTCCGAAGAGTGCCGGCGCTTGTTCGATCAGACATTGAACATCAAACTCGGCCATGAACCCGATCTTGCCGAAGTTGACGCCGAGAATGGGAACATTCAAATCCAAGAATCGACGCGACTGCGTGAGGAGTGTGCCGTCGCCCCCAAGAACGACCAATAAATCGGGATCGCCTATCGATGTCGGAATGGGGCTTTCGCTGGCGTCGATTTCCGCCAACAACCGTCCATGTCGCGAGATCAACTCGCGAACGTGATTCTCCGCGGCCCGGACTTCGGGCTTATCGGTGTTGGCAACAAGGAGAACCGACTTTGGCATGGTCGCTCGTCAGATTACATAGTCGGACGATGCAAAGTGGCATGAACCGTGTTTTCCACAGGCGGGCTTGACCTAGACGCCGCGAGAATCGCAGCCTTGATCGATGCCCTGTCAATCCCGGCTTCCGACATTTGGCGATTACGGGAATCCTGGTAGATCCAAGAATCAGGAAGTCCGAGTTTCACCACGGAACTTGAATCAAGTCGCAATTCGTGAGCGGCATCGATCACGGAGGCGCCGAAGCCTCCGATCACGCTGTGGTCCTCGACCGTCACGATCGGAGTTCCTTGTTCGAGGAGGTTGCGGATCAGTTCCTTGTCGATCGGTTTCGCGAACCGTGCGTCATAGACGGCGCATCGACATTGCCCCGCGACCTCTTCCGCTGCGACCGCGGCATCGATCGCGCATGTACCGAATGCGAGTACCGCGACATCCGGACGATCGGCGGCCCCGATGGAGGAAAGTTGGCGAGCCTTTCCGAGTTCAAAGGGCGCGCAGGCGGAAGCGAACTTATCACTGACGACATCGCGCGGATATCGCACGGATGACAGTCCGTTCTCGTAGGTGCGCATGAACTCAAGCGCCGCCTTGAGCGAGGGCTCATCCATGGCGGCGGTGATCACCGCATTCGGAAGCGTTCTCAACAAGGCTATGTCGCAGAAGCCATGGTGTACGGCTCCATCGCCTCCGACGAGGCCGGCGCGATCGAGACAAAGTCTGACGGGCAAGCCTTGGAGCGATGACTCTTGAAACGCCTGATCAAAGGCTCTCTGGAAGAATGTGGAGTACACAGCAAAGAAGGGCTTAAAGCCGGTCTTCGCAAGTCCTGCCATCATGTCCAACGCGTGACTTTCGCAGATGCCGACATCCCAGGAACGGTCGGGGAATTTCGGCATGACCTTGTTGAGTCCCGTCCCGTCGGGCATGGCCGCGGT
>JBKDPX010000076.1:0-2191 GCA_046342165.1 Phycisphaerales bacterium
ACCCGAAGCATCGCGGAACTCTTCGGCCATCGTGAGGGCCGAAAGCGCGACGCGCAGACGCGAACCCGGCGGCTCGTTCATCTGACCGAACACCATCGCCACCTTGTCGAGAACGTGAGCGGTCTTGCCGTTCTCGTCGGTATACGCGGCTTCCTTCATTTCGCGCCAAAGGTCGTTGCCTTCGCGCGTGCGCTCGCCGACGCCGGCGAACACCGAGTAGCCACCGAAGTTCTTCGCGACGCGCGCGATCATTTCCTGAATGACGACCGTCTTGCCGACGCCTGCGCCGCCGAACAGACCGATCTTGCCACCGCGCACGAACGGACACATGAGATCGATGACCTTGATGCCCGTGACCAGAATTTCCGTGTTGGGGTTCAACGCCGCGAAGTTCGGCGGAGCCTTGTGAATCGGGGCGCGCTTGGTGGCGTTGACCGCGCCGGCCTTGTCGATGGGTTGTCCGAGCAGATTGAAGACGCGACCGAGCACGCCTTCACCGACCGGAACGCTCACCGGTGAGCCGGTATCGATGCAGTCCATGCCGCGGCGAAGACCGTCGGTTGAACCCAGCGCGACCGCGCGAACGCGTCCGCCGCCCAAGTGCTGCTGCACTTCGCCGACGAGATCGATGTTGCCGACCTTGGTCTGGGCTTTGATCTCGAGCGCGTTGTAGATGTCCGGGAGTTGATCCTCCGGGAACTGCGCGTCGAACGTCGAACCGATGACCTGCGTGATTGTGCCCTTCGTCGCCATGAAATCGCTTCCTTGTCACTGCCCCGTCGTGCCTCCCGATCATCTCCCGATCGATGAGCCGCACGGCGTGGGGAGCGAAGGATAGCGTTCCCGAACGGGGCAAGCCACTTTCGCAGACTGCCCTTGAGTCGGTATTTCGGGACCGAGTTCAAACCACGGCGAACCCCGACCCTTCCGAAACCCAAAAACAAAGCCGGCCCGAATGAGCATCCGGGCCGACGCGCGTGATGGGAACGATTTTTCAGCGCGGGTACTCGAATACGCCGCGGCCTGACTTGTCTCCATAGCGCCCGGCGGCGACCAATTGCTTCAGCAGCGGACACGGGCGGTATTTGTCTTCGCCGAGTTCGCGATGAAGCACGTTGAGAATGTGCAGGCAGGTGTCGAGTCCGATGAAGTCGGCGAGACGCAAAGGGCCCATCGGGAAGTTGCATCCGAGCTTCATGATCTCATCGAGATGCTCGGGTTCGGCGACGCCCTCCATCCACGCGAAGAACGCTTCGTTGATCATCGGCATGAGCACGCGATTGCTCACGAAGCCAGGACGGTCATTGGCGGGAACGGGAGTCTTGCCCATTTTCTTCGCGAGTTCAATCACGCGGTCGGTCGTCTCCTGTGAAGTCTGAAGGCCCTTGATGACTTCGACGAGTTTCATGACGGGAACGGGATTGAAGAAGTGCATGCCGATCACGCGACCCGATGCCGCGCCCGCCGCCGCCGCGATATCGGTGATGCTGATCGAACTGGTGTTGCTTGCGAGAATCTGCGAGCCAGTGAACATCGATGCGAGTCTCGCGAACAAATCACGCTTGATGCGGACATCCTCGACGATCGCTTCGATCACAACATCGGCGGACTTGAGATCATCAACGGAACCAACATATGAGAGATTCGCGAGCGCCGCGTCCATCTGCTGCTGCGTCATCCGCGCCTTTTCGACTTCGCGCGCGAGTCGTTTCGCATGATTTGACTTGCAACGCTCAAGAGCCGTCGGGTGCGAATCGCACAACAGCACCTTGAAACCGCTTGTCGCGGCGACTTGGGAGATTCCGCCGCCCATCTGGCCGGCACCGATGACTGCAATCGTTGTGATGTCGCTCATGACGACGAGCGTATCCCGAATTGCCCCCGCAGGCATCCGGAATGCATGTGTTTTTTCACCCGTTTTCATGGCTTCACAGATCGTTGTCCATGCGATAAACTCCGCGGCATGCCATCGCTCGCCTCGCTCGAGAAACTACTGAAGTTGGAGCCGAACGATCCGTTCCTCCTCTACGGCCTCGCGCAAGAACATGCGAAACTTGGAAACTATGGAGAAGCGGTGAAGTTCTACGACCGCTGTCTGGTCGTCGACCCCTCCTACTGCTACGCCCACTACCACAAAGCCGTCGCACTCGAATCCTCGGGTGACCAGGCCGCCGCTCTCGCTGTCATCGAT
>JBKDPX010000077.1:0-2187 GCA_046342165.1 Phycisphaerales bacterium
CCCGAGCCTCCGCCGACGCTTCTCGCGAAGTTGCAGAAGTTGCCTGAGTTGCTTGAACTTGCCCGGATTCCGCCAAAGCGCGTGTCGAGCGGCGTGTGCCAGGACGTGGTGTTGAAAGAAGATCGTGCGGATCTTACAAGAATGCCGATCATCCGTTGCTGGCCCCACGACGGCGACTACGCGGCGCTTGGGTATCCGGCCGGCATCAATGACGGCATCGAGGGACTCGGGACGGGCGGCGAGTGGGAACAAAAGTACCGCGGACGTTATATCACGCTGTCGGGTATTCACACGATTCACGCGGACGATCTCGGCAACCCCGCGCCGCCATCGCGCAACATCGGGATGTATCGCGTCCAGTTGCTTGGCAAGCGAAAGTGCGCGATGCATTGGCACATGCATCACGACGGCGCGAGACATTGGCGCTCATGGAAGAAAAAGTGCGAGCCGATGCCCGTGGCGATCGCTCTGGGCGGCGAAAGCGTGTTGCCCTACGGCGCGACCGCGCCGATGCCGCCCGGTATCAGCGAATTGCTCATGGCGGGTTTCCTCAATCGCGGCGCCATTCCACTCGTGGATTGCAAAACCGTGCCGCTACAGGTTCCTGCGAACTCCGAAATCGTGATCGAGGGATATGTTGACACGAGCGCGGGCTTCATCGGATGGGATCCCAACGAGATCGTCAAGCGCGAGCGCGTGAGTGATTGGAAGCAGGTTTTGGGAAGCGGTGCGGTGTTCGAAGGGCCGTTCGGCGATCACACCGGGTTTTACTCGCTGCCGGATCGCTATCCGATCCTGACGGTGACGGCGATCACGCATCGCAAGAATCCCGTGTATCCGACGACGATCGTCGGTTTGCCGCCGCAGGAGGATTACTACCTGGGCAAAGCGACAGAGCGCATCTTCCTTCCCCTGCTCAAGACGATCGTCCCTGACATCATTGATTACGACCTGCCGATGTTCGGGACATTTCACAACTGCGCCTTTATCAAGATTCGGAAGGAGTATCCGCTGCATGCGAGACGCGTGATGCACGCGATCTGGGGCGCGGGTCAGATGTCGTGGACCAAGACGATCATCATCGTTGATGAGGAAGTGAATGTGCACGATCATGAGGAGGTGCTCTTCCATGTGTGCGCGAACGCGGATCCCGGTCGCGATCTCGAAATCGTGAACGGGCCGTTGGATATTTTGGATCACGCGGCGCCGCGGCTGGGTGCGGGGCACAAGTTGGGGATCGATGCGACGAAGAAGATTCAGGGTGAGGAAGTAGGGGGGCACGCGGTTCGGGCGTATCCGCCGATTCTGAACATGCCTGAAGATGTGCGCAAATCGGTGAAGTCGCGCTGGAAAGAGTACGGATTTTGAAAGGTGTCGGGGAATTCCCCGACGATGCAAGGACTCGGCCTGCCTATGCTTATGCGTAGGGCTGCTTCAGGAGATCATGATCTCCGGCGGCCAAGACAACCGACGCTCGATTTCGCCCGGGGTTCTTGCAGCGGTTTGAGTTTCTTTCCTCAGGGCGGAATTGGGTTTGTATGAAGCTTTACGTCGGTAACCTTCCTTTCAGCACGACGGACGATGATCTGCGCGAGATGTTCTCGGCGCACGGTCAGGTCGTCAGCGCGTCGATCGTTTCGGATCGCGAGACCGGCCGCTCCCGCGGCTTCGGCTTCGTCGAGATGGCGGACGGCGAGCAGGGCAAGGCCGCTATCACGGCGCTCCACGGCCAGAAGATGGGCGGTCGCGATCTCACGGTGAACGAAGCTCGTCCGAAGGAGTCCCGTCCGGGTGGCGGCGGCTTCGGCGGCGGCGGTGGTGGTCGTGGTCGCGGCGGCTTCGGCGGCGGCGGCGGCGGTCGCGATCGCGGCGGCTGGTAATCCACGCTGAGTAGATGACAAAAGGCCCGAGCATCCGTGCTCGGGCCTTTGTGTTTTTGAAAGTGATTCGAGGATCAGGCGGCGATGTTCGTCGCGGCCTCGATCGCCTCGACGATCTGGCGGACCTGGAAGGGCTTCTTCACGAATGAATCGAAGCCTTGGCTGCGCAGTCCCAGCGCCTGCCCGTCGGTGAGCTTGCCGCTCATCGCGACGATCTTGGTGAACTGCAGATTCTCATTGCGCCGGATGCTGTCGGCGAAGACCTTGGCATCGACATCGCCCACGTGCAGGTCCATCAGGACCACAT
>JBKDPX010000078.1:0-5906 GCA_046342165.1 Phycisphaerales bacterium
TTCGCCCGCCGATGCGGCGTATGAATCGCGCGTTTTTGAACTCGGATCCGAAATGCTGCGACTCGCCCGTTCGCATAAGTCGGGCATTCTGAGCGCGAAGTTTTATTCCGACGCGTTGATGGAATGGTCCATGAAGGACCATGAGTTCAAAGTTCAGATGTTCCGATTCGTCGACGCCTTCCCGATGTTGCGAACACCAGAAGCGATCTTCGATCACCTGCAGGACTACCTCTCGCAGCCGGGCGTTTCTGTTCCACCGGTGATCTCGGGCGCACTGAAGGCCGGCACGCTTGCGAAGGGAATTGCGACAAAGACCATCTCTTCGCAGATCACCGGAATGGCCGGAAAGTTCATTGCAGGCACAGACGCCGCGAGCGCCTTGCCGGGACTGCGCGAAATGTGGGATCAGGGCATCGCGTTCTCCGTCGACCTGCTCGGTGAAACCTGCGTGAGTGACGAGGAGGCGGATCACTACGCCAAGAAGTACCTCGATCTGATCGAGAATCTGCCGAAGGATGTCGCCGGGTGGAAGAGCCAGCCGCGCCTTGAGAACGATCATCTCGGCGCGATTCCGCGTACCAATGTCTCGATCAAGATTTCCGCACTGTCTGCGAGATGCGATGCGATCGATACCGAAGGTTCGATCAACGATCTCATGAAGCGCCTTGTGCCGATTCTCGAAACCGCGCGAGATCGCGGCGTGTTCGTGAACTTCGACATGGAGCATCACGCGCTCAAGGATTTCACGATCGAACTCTTCCAGCGTTGCGTTGAGAAGATCGACTTCCAAGCCGGACTCGCGATGCAGGCGTATCTCAAGTCCGGTCCTGAAGACGCGCGTCGCATGTGCGAGTGGGCCAAGCGCAAGAACAAGCTTGTCACGGTGCGGCTCGTGAAGGGCGCGTATTGGGACGCGGAAACCATCAAGAGCGAAATGCACGGTTGGCCGTGTCCCGTGTGGCCCGCGAAGTGGCAGACCGATGCGTGCTTTGAACACATGGTCGAGATCTTCCTCGATGCGTGTCCGAGTGCGGAGGTCGCTCGCGGTCGCGGTGATGCGTCGACGGGTGCGCCCCGACCCAGCGGTGTCAAACTGGCGTTGGGATCGCACAATGTTCGCTCGATCGCGGCGGCATTGACAGGATTGGAACGCCGCGGATTGCCTCGCGAAGCGATTGAGTTGCAAATGCTCCACGGCATGGCGGATCAGTTGAAATTCGCCGCGGCGGAAATGGGACTCCGCATGCGCGAGTATGTGCCCGTCGGAGAGATGATCCCCGGCATGGCGTATCTGGTTCGCCGCTTGCTTGAGAACACGAGCAACGAGAGTTGGCTGAAAGCCGGATTCCTGGACAATGCCGATGCGGGTGCGCTGCTTCGCAAGCCTGCTCCGGCGCAGGGTGCTCAAGCGCCGCAGAGTCGCGAACCCGAGGCGCTCGCGGATCGCCATCGTTTGTCGCCCGCCGTCGCCGGTGTCGGCAATGAAAAGCCGTTCTTTACGGAGCCGATGCGAGATTTCTCCGAAGGCGCACAGCGGGTTGCGTTCGCTCAAGCCATCGCCAAAGCCACAGTGCCCAAGATTCTGAATGACAGAACGCCGGAGCAGGGCCTGGAAATGGTCGCAAAGGCCGAGGCGGCTTTCCCTGCGTGGAGAGACCTCGATCCGCGCAAGCGAGCGCAAGTGCTGGTGCGCGTCGCCGACATGATGCGGTCTCAACGAGATGCGCTCAGTGGCGTGCTCATCAAGGAGGCGGGCAAGACGTGGCGTGAGGCGGATGCCGATATCTGCGAATCGATCGATTTCTGTGAGTACTACGCGCGGATGGCCGTTCAGTTGTTCGAGCGCAATCGACTCGGCAAGTTCATCGGTGAACTTGATGAAACGTGGTACCAACCGCGAGGCGTGAGTGTGATCATCGCTCCGTGGAACTTCCCCGCGGCGATCATGCTTGGCATGACCGTCGCCGCGTTGGTCACGGGTAACACGGCGATCATGAAGCCCTCCGAGCAAACGCTCGGGATCGCACGCATCATGTTCGACATGATTCGACAGGCATTGTCGGAAGTCGGCGCGCATCCGGATGTCGTGCACTTTTGTCCCGGCCCGGGCAGCAAGACCGGCGCGGCGCTTGTGCGTGATCCGCGCGTCTCACTCATCGCGTTCACGGGCAGTATGGCGGTGGGGCTCAACATCATCGAAGCCGCGGGCAAGACGCCCGAAGGCCAGATGAATGTCAAGAAAGTCGTTTGCGAGATGGGTGGCAAGAACGCGCTCATCATCGATACGAGCGCGGATTTCGACGAGGCCGTCGTCGCGGCGCGTCACAGCGCGTTCGGGTATCAGGGACAGAAGTGTTCCGCGTGCTCGCGCTTGATCGTCGTGGATCCTGATGGACCCGAGGGGCCGGCGATCACGGCGTTTACGCGTCGATTCGTGGAGGCGAGCCGCGCGTTGACCATCGGTGATCCGATGAATCCCGGCACGGATATCGGCCCGGTGATCGATGAGGACGCGACGAACAAGATCCTGCACTACGTGGCGGAGGGCCGCCGCCAGTGCAAGGAAGAACTCTCGCTGAAAGTGCCCGACGGTTTAGAGACCGCGACCGGGCGTCATTATGTCGGGCCGCACATCTTCTCGCATGTGAAGTCTGAACATGTGATCGCTCGTGAAGAGATCTTCGGGCCGGTCGTCGCGATCATGCATGCGCACTCGTTTGATGAGGCGCTCAAGATCGCAAACGACTGTCCGTACAAGCTGACGGGCGGTGTGTTCAGCCGAATGCCCGCGCATATTGAGAAGGCCAAGCGCGAATTCCGCGTCGGCAATCTCTACATCAATCGCGGGATCACCGGCGCCCTGGTCGCGCGTCAGCCGTTCGGCGGATTCGCGATGTCGGGCGTGGGTACGAAGGCCGGCGGTGCGGATTATCTCCTGCACTTTGTCGAACCTCGCGCATGTACGGAAAACACTCTGCGCCGCGGCTTCGCGCCGGAACTCTGATCGATCGCTCAGGCACGATGAAAGAGCTTTTCGAGATCACGAATCGTGATCCGGACGCTCGTCGGACGGCCGTGAGGGCAGTTGCTCGAGCGTTCGACGCTTTCGCGAAGTGCGAGCAGTTCGGCGAGCTCCACATCCGTCATGCGGTCGCCCGCTTTTACCGCGGCCTTGCACGACATCATGTCGAGCACATCTCTCATCGCTTCTTCGCCGCCTGATTTTAGATTCGAAATGAACTGCGCGCTCTCAGCCTTCTCGAGGATCGCGGTCAGGAATTCAATCGGATCCACTCGACGTTCGAACAAGAAGGCGGGGAAGGATCGGACTCCGAGCGAGAAGGGGCCGATGGGTTCGGCTTCGATGCCGAGTTTCGCGAACAACTCCTGAAGTTCGGGGAGAAGTTCCAGTTGACGCGCGCTTGCGGGGACAACTGCCGGGGTCAGCAGATGTTGTGATTGCAGCGGTCCGCGCAATACGCGTTCAAGCAGATACTCGAACATCACGCGTTCATGCAGGGCGTGCTGGTCGATGATCACGATGCCTTGATCGTCTTGCGTGACGATATAAGATTTGTGAATCTGAAGAATCTTCGTGGCGGGCACGATCGTGGGGAGCGCCGTCGGTTCGGAACTACCTTGCTGTGCCGCCGAAGTCGCAAGAGCCTGGCGAACTTGATCGACATCGAATCCCGGACGGGCCCCCTGCGTATTGATCACATTGTTTCGTTCGAAGAAACTCGCGACCTGCGCAGGATTCATCGGCGGCGGGGGAGCGAGTCCGCTGCCGGGTAATTGCGCCATGTCGCGATCGAGCGGACGATTTGTCGGCGTGAAGGAGATCGACGGGGTCAGATCGGCCGCTTGCAAGGTGCGCTTGATTGCGTGATAGACGACCGAGTGCACCAATCCGCTGTCGCGAAAACGAACTTCAGCCTTTGCGGGATGGACGTTCACGTCAACCCCGGACGGACTCATGTCGATCATCAGAACGATTGTTGGAAATCGGCCCGGTTCGATGAGCCCGCGATAGGCCTCCAACACGGCGTGTTGAATCGTGCGGTCGCGAACGGGGCGACCGTTGATGAAAATGAATTGTGATTTGTTGGTGCCGCGTGCGATCGCAGGCAGACCCACCATGCCCCAGAGCGTGACGCCGCGCGCATCATCGAACTGATCCGCGCTTGCTTCGAGCATTTGCGGCGCGAGCTCCTTCCCCAACATGGACAACACTCGTTCTTTGGGGGATTGATCCGGCGGAAGCTCGAAACTGACGCGGCCGTCGCAGACGACCTTGAATCCGATCGCCGGATGAGCGAGCGCAACCGCACGCATGACATCGACACAGCGCTCTTGCTCGGTCGGCACGCTTTTCAGGAATTTGCGACGCGCGGGCGTGTTGAAGAATAGATTGCGCACGCTGATCGAGGTGCCTTCGGGTCCTGAACTGGGGCGCGCGGGTTGAGCGACATCCGCTTCGCATTCGAGCAGCGTCGCCGCGGACTGGGTCCGTGTCCGTGTGCGAATGGAGAGTCTTGACACGGACGAAATGGATGCAAGAGCCTCTCCTCGAAAGCCGAGGGTCGCGATTCGATCCAGATCCTCCGCGCTCGTGATTTTGCTTGTGGCGTGCGGTGCAATCGCGAGCGGCAGATCGGCGGGATCGATGCCGCTGCCGTCATCGGTTACGCGAATGAGTTCGATGCCGCCTTGTTCGATTTCGAGCGTAATTCGAGTGGAGCCTGCATCGATCGAGTTCTCGACGAGTTCCTTCACCACGGATGAAGGGCGTTCGACGACTTCACCCGCCGCAATCTGGGATGCGACCAGCGGGGTCAACGCTTGAATCCGTTTTGGCTCAGGACGATCGCTCATCTGGTATTCGTTGCATGATAGGTGGAGGCGGCGCGGAAATGGTGCTTTGATTCGATATGGAAACCATCTTCTCGAAGATCATCCGGGGCGAGATTCCGTGCCACAAGGTGTACGAGGATTCCCATGTGCTGGCGTTCTTGGACATCTTTCCGCTCAGCAAGGGGCACACGCTTGTGATTCCCAAGGAGGCGAAGCCCACCTTGGGAGAACTTTCGGATGAATCCGCCGCGGCGATCGGACGCGTGTTGCCACGCATTTGCCGCGCGGTCGCGAAGGTTTCGGGGTGTGGGGATTACAACATTCTGCAGAACAACGGCGCCCCCGCGCATCAGGCCGTGATGCATGTGCACTTTCACATTATTCCCAAAGTGCCGGATGGTGCAGGCCTGGGGATCGGTTGGAAAGCGGGCAAGTTGGATGGCGCGGACGGCGCGGCGCTCGCGGCATCGATCGCAAAGGCGATGTGATCAATCACTCGTGGGGACCATCATCGTCAGTTCGATGCGGTCAGGACGGCCTTTGACCGGTCCCATGATGATGTAGTGACCCGCCATGGTGCGTCCGTCATCGCGGATTTCGCGAAGCGGACGCAAGATGTAGGGTGATGCGAGAACTCGTGCATCGTTGCGCGACATTGCGGTCTGATCCGGTGGCGGCCATGGAACATAAGACAACTGCCGATCTGTGCTCGCGAAGAAGCCTTGCGATTGACGACCAACGAACGGTGTTGCAGACATCGATTGCGGAAGAATCGGGATCAGGCGATTCGCATCGATGTCAAACACGCATGCGGCGCGCAGTTTCGTGCTGAGAATGGACAGCGGAAGTTCGTGCGCGAGCGCTTCCGCTGGAAGGCTTGGCGCGACCGTCATCAGCAATTGAAACGCCGCTGCGAGCGACGCTTCGCCGGTGAGATTCTGACGGGCGAGGGTGCTGCCAAACGCCGCGGCGGTTTCCCCGTTTCGCCGAAGGCGAATTGCTTCGACATCGACACCTCGCGAGGAAGCTCTCAGCGCGTACACCAAATCCTC
>JBKDPX010000079.1:0-21074 GCA_046342165.1 Phycisphaerales bacterium
TCAACCCCACCCCTCAACCGTCTCCACGGTGGGATAGACATCCCGCCAGAGTCGGTCGAGCAGTGATTTGAGGTTCTCGCGCGCCGCGCCGCTGATGGCGAGCACGTCCTTGCCTTCTCGAAGATTCAATTCGGCGCAAAGCTCGTTCATCTTCTGCTTGCGTTCATCGTCATCAAGCAGATCGATCTTGTTCAACACGATCAACTCGGGCTTGTCCGCCAGCTCTTGTGAATACGCCTGAAGTTCGCCGCGAATCGTTCGATAGTTTTGCGCCGGGGTGGACCCATCAAGCGGCGCCGCATCGAGCAGGTGGACGATCATCTTCGTGCGCTCGATGTGTCGGAGGAAATCGTGTCCGAGTCCCGCGCCTTGCGCCGCGCCTTCGATCAATCCGGGAATGTCGGCAAGCACAAGACGCCTCTTGGGATCAACCTCGGCGATGCCAAGTTGCGGCGACAGCGTGGTAAACGGATAGTCGCCGATCTTCGGATTCGCGCGCGTCATCGCGGCGAGCAGCGTCGACTTGCCCGCATTGGGCATTCCGACCAGCCCGACATCAGCGATGAGCTTCAACTCAAGTCGCAGTTCGTACTCTTCGCCGGGATAGCCGGGCGTGGCCTTGCGCGGCGTTTGATTGATCGATGACTTGTAGTGTTCGTTGCCGAAGCCGCCTTTGCCGCCGTTGGCGACCGTCACGCGATCGCCGGGGCGGATGTCGTGCATCAGATCGCCGGTCTCATGATTGAACACCATGGTTCCCGGAGGCACTTTGACGATCAAATCGGGCGAGTCTCCGCCATGGCATTGC
Organism: Phycisphaerales bacterium; assembly: GCA_046342165.1. GTDB lineage: Bacteria > Planctomycetota > Phycisphaerae > Phycisphaerales > UBA1924 > JBEIUO01. The sequence continues at coordinate 809 of JBKDPX010000079.1, forward strand.
TTACGACCGCCGGGTTCGCCGTGCGCCGCGAAGAAATCGCGTTGAAAGCGAAAGTCGTAGAGGGTCGTGAGGCCGTCTTCGGCGACGATGATCACCGAACCGCCGAGACCGCCGTCTCCGCCGTTCGGGCCGCCCTTGGGCTCGCCTTTTTCACGACGGAAGGACACCGCGCCGGCACCACCGTGACCGCCGCGAACTCGAATGATGGCTTTATCGACAAACACGCACCGATCATAGGTGCGCGGAAACGACCTCGCGAAAATCCGATCAGGCGACGCGTTGCAGGCGTCCTTGACCGAGTTGGCGCATCAGACGTTCCTTGTCGCCCAGACGCGCGAAGCGGGTGAATGCAACTGCCATTCGAACGGGACCGAATCCGTCATCATCGAGCCACACGACGTTGCCGAGGACGAAGATGCTGCGACCGGGGCCGATGTCATCCGCGCGCATGCCCATCGGGAGCGTGACTTGCATGGCGATTTGCGTGCCGGGAGGGATGGGCTTGTCGAGTTCAAACTGACAGCCGCCCTCGCTGATGTCGTAGGCGTGCCCTTCGAGTGCGAACTGTTCGTCATAGAGCATGCGCACGCTCACAGGCGTGTACATCGGGGCAAGTGCGAATCGTTCAAACTGACGACGATTGATCTCGCTCGCGGGCATCGATGGTTCCTTTCGCATCTTGAAATGGCCTGTCGCCGGGCGCCCTCGCCCGACCGTCGTCATATCGACACGAAAAACCCCTGCCTTTCGCAGGGGTGATGAATTTCTCGGAACATGTGAGTTCTCGGCCCGCGGGTCAGCATTATCGGGCGCGGGATTTCAGCACCCTGCGTCCCAATCCGCGAAGAACGCGATCACGTCATCCCCATCAGTGCCGCCGGAACCGTCGTAGTCGGCTTGATTCGCGTCCCACTCTGCGAAATACGAGATGATGTCGTCACCGTCCACACCACCGTCTTGATTCCAGTCGGCGGTACAACCAGGCGGCGGAGCTTCATAGGTGATCGTGAGTGTCGGGCGGAGCGCGATGTCCGTCGCTTCGCGTGAATGAAATCGCTTGGCGGTCGCCCCGCCGGACTCCGGCCCCAGGATGTAAAAGCCGTGATTCGATTCAGCGGCGTCAAGCATGGACTGCACGGCAGTGATCAGCCCCTCGCCGCTGAATGTGAGACTGCCCGCGTTGCCCACCGTTGAACCTGCGATCTGCGATCCAAATGAGCCGCCAAGCGCCGTCCACTCGACATCGGGGTAGAAGCGATATCGCCAGGTGGCATCACCCGCCTCGGCATCGGATCCGGCACCGCCGCCGCCGGCCGGCAATACCGTGCCTTCCCCCCACGACTCGCTGAGCACTCGCAAATCAAATGACTGAACACCGGAGTTCGACTGCGCAACTCGAATCGCCAGCGTGGCACTTTGAATCACCGCTCCTGCAGGAACGGATCCTGCGACATCGAACTTCAACGCGGCACGCCGATTCCGCTCCGAACCCGTCCGACCGGCGAATAACCCGCCCGCGCCGCCGCTGAGTTGAGTCGCGGCTGCATCGGGCTCATAAATCGTTGCATCTTGAACCGGATTCAGCGTGACCGTCTGAGCGAAGCACCGGGACGTCATCAGAACGCTGAAACTAAGTATGGATAATGCAGTCAGGGTTTTCATATGTGCTGTTCCGAATCGCATCAAAGATACATCACGATTGACTTCCCGCCGCGAATCGCGCTGAGAATGCAACCCAAGAGGTCTCACACGCGTTGTTATCGCCCCTGATCCGATCCGGATTGGATCTCCGCGGCGCGTTTGTCGAGTTCGGCCGCCTTCGCGCGCCATTGCGCGTTTCCGGTGGCATTCGCCGCGGCGTTGAGCAAGCCGGCGAAACTCCGCATCATCATCGGATTGGAGGGCTCACATGCAAGCGCTCGCTCCATCGCCTGAATCGCCTGGTCGTGCTTACCCGCTCTGAACTTCAACTGCGCCTCACCGACATGGAGTGCCGCGACACCGGGATGCACTCGCTGCCCGGCTTCGAGCGCGCCAATCGCATCGTCAACCTGATTGACCGATGCGAGAACTCCCGCGGCTTCCAGATAAATGGCGGGCAGCGGCGTCGTCGAATCAGCCAGGATGTCCCTGACCGATTGAACAGCGCCTTGCACATCACCCTGTTCGAGCGTCGAAATCGCAAGCGCCATTCGCAACCTGTGCATCCTTGGATGGCGAGTTACGATTTCTCGCGCCGTGGAATCGATCTCCTTTCGATCCGCACCCTTTCGTGACAAAACTTCGGTCAGACTCATCGCGAGGTCTTCGTTCGCCTCTTTGTATTCCATCGAACGTCGCATCCAACGCTCGGCGCCATCCAGATCGCCGTTCACCATCGAGAGATATGCGAGCCGAGCGGGCGTATCCGGGCCGTGTCTCCAACCGATTCCGCCATCCTCGAACGCGCCGGCTCGCTGATAGGCCCGAATTGAGGCATCGGCGTGGGCCACCACTCGTTCGTCTGGCTTGTAACCGGGAGCGAAGAGTTCCGCCTGCGAGACGGTGATGCGCGTGTCGTGATACTCACCGATCACCATGTTCACATCACGCACCGCACCCCAAAGACCGATACCCACAAATCCCGCGGCACACAACGCACTCAACCATCCCGCGACCGTGACGCGCCCGCGGATACGCAGTTGAATGTTTTGTATTCTCACATTGGGCTCGCGGACCAACTGAATCAACTTCCAGGTGAGGAAAGAACCGCACGCCGCGGCGCCGATGGCCATCAGCATCGGCCCCCACGTCTCCAGCAAACCGCGATAACCGCAGAACAGAATCCACCCCCACACACCGATCATGATTTCCTGTGGAATGGTGAGGTCATAGTGCGGCTTGTGAATCTCACCGCGCTTGGCTTCTGAAGTACGCGCCGAAGTGAGAATGGACGGCTTTCCGAATGAGAACTTCAGCGCATCGTTCGGACACACGCTCACGCAGTCCAAGCACTTCATGCACCCGGGATCCATCACGCGGCCGAAATCACGGACTTCCTGATGAACGCGGACATTGGAGTCACACGCCGCCGTGCAGTGTCCGCAACCGTTACAGGCGTCGGTGACTTCGATGCGGCCGATGGAGACTTTGTCGAGCGGAGCAAAAAACCCGCCGTATGGGCATCCGTACGTGCAGAATCCCTTTGAACCGAGAAGGTACACGATGAGGAAACCGCAGATGCCGAAGAAGGGAATCGCCACGTACCACGGAGGAAAGGTGGCCCAGAAATCCGTGACCATGAATGCCGCGTGAAAGGTGGGTCTCGGAGGCGGCGGTGCCAACCAGAAGGGCGGAGCGATCTCGAGCCATTTCAGCAAAGGGCCGATCGCCTCACGCTTGAATGTATCCCATACGAACATGTACAACGCGAGAATCGTCGGGACGATGACGAGCAGTCGAGTGCGCCAAGGCTTTGGTCGCACACCGATCTTGGTCATCAGATTCGTGCACAGATCCTGGAGCGCGACGACGTGACAAGCCCAGCCGCAAAAGAAACGCCCGAAGATGAATGTGGCGAGCAACGCGATGCAGAAGAAGACGAAACCCGCGTTCACTTCGCCTCGGGCAAGTGTGTACATGGATTCCGATGGCTCTATCGGAGAGACCGTCTTCCCGTGCACATACCACTGAACGACATGGGCGACCATGAGCACATGGACGGCGACCAGAACCGCGGCTCTCCATCGTGAAGCACGGGACTTTTTCACCTTGCGCGCCGTGGACTCGACGACGGGCAGAGACACAGCGATCCCGCCTTTGGGTTCACATCCCCCGGAAGCGCCTTCGCCGGTCTTCATAGGTAAACGGTATCCCTCCCTCGGCAACCTCGCGCGCTACCATCCCCGCATATGCCACTGACGCGTGAACAGATCGCTCAACGTGCCGCGAAGGAACTCCAAGATGGGTTTATCGTCAACCTCGGCATCGGCATGCCGACGCTTGTCGCCAATTACGTCCCGTCAGGCATGGATGTATGGCTGCAGAGTGAAAACGGTCTGCTCGGTATCGGCCCATTTCCGACGGAAGCCGCGGTCGATGCGGATCTGATCAACGCCGGCAAGCAGACGGTCACCGCGCGCACGGGAGCGAGCTTCTTCTCATCTTCCGATTCCTTCGCGATGATCCGCGGCGGCCACGTCGACCTCTGCATTCTCGGCGCCATGCAGGTTTCGCAAGAAGGCGATATCGCCAACTGGATGATCCCGGGCAAGATGGTCAAAGGCATGGGCGGGGCTATGGATCTCGTCGCCGGAGTTCAAAAAGTCATCGTCACGATGGAGCACACCGCCAAGGGCGCCGCGAAACTCGTGAAACAATGTTCGCTCCCGCTCACCGGGCGTCGCGTGATCGATATGGTGATCACCGAACTTGCGGTACTCGTGATGGATCCCGTCAAACGTCGCTTCGTGCTTACCGAAGTCGCCCCCGGAGTATCCGTTGACGACGTTGTACGCCAGACCGAAGCGGAAATAATCGTCTCGCCGAATGTCAGCACTATCGCGATCTGATTGATCGCGTCACCCAAGGAACTCATACGCATGCCTCCGTTTGTCCTCATCATCCGCGACGGGTGGGGTTTGAATCCTCACGCCGCACACGACTCGTTCAATGCCGTCAAACTCGCGAAAACCCCCGTCGCGCAGAAACTGATGCATGAGTATCCGTGGACACTCATCAAGACCAGCGGCGAAGATGTCGGGCTTCCGGAAGGCACGATGGGCAACAGCGAAGTCGGCCATCAGAACATCGGCGCAGGCCGGATCGTTCCGCAGGAATCGCTTGTGATGACCAAGGCCTGCGAATCAGGACTGCACACCAACAAGGCGATCGCCGGCGCAATCGACGCCGCGAAGAAATCAGGCGGTTCGCTTCACCTCATGGGGATCAATTCCGATGCTGGCGTACATGGACTGCTTGAGCACCTGTACGCGATCCTGCAGGCCTGCAAGACGCTGTCGTTCTCGAAGGTCTTCATCCATTTGTTCACCGATGGTCGGGATACGGGGCCGTTCACGGGACTTGAGTTCTCGAAGCAAGTCGATGCGCATTGCCGCGAGATCGGTGTCGGTCGCGTGGTCACCGTCGTCGGTCGTTACTACGCGATGGATCGCGATCACCGATGGGAACGCGTTCAACTCGCGTACGACTGCCTCATCGGACGAGGCGACTTCCCCAACGCCTCCACGGCAGCGGATGCGATCAAACACTATTACGACAACCCCAGCGGCGACACGCTCAAGGGCGACGAGTTCGTACTGCCCACCACCGTCGGCGAACATCCGGCGGCGACACGCATCAAAGACGGCGACAGCGTCATCTTTTACAACTATCGAGGCGATCGCCCGCGTGAAATCTCCGCGGCGTTTCTCTTCCCCGACGAAAAATGGGCCAAGGTCAAGCCATCGCCGGATACAGGCGCGATCGGATTCGATCGAGGCGCGAAACTCAACCTTCATTATGTCACGATGACTTCGTACTGGGAGGCCCTTGAACCCTTCGTTCATGTAGCCTTCCCAAAGCCTCCGCGCATGATCAACATCATGGGCGAGTGGATTTCGAAGCAGGGGCTTCGTCAGTTCCGCTGTGCCGAAACCGAGAAGTATCCGCACGTCACATTCTTCTTCAACGACTACAAGGAAGAACCGTTTGCCGGCGAGACTCGTGAAAACCCGCCGAGTCCCAAGGTGAAGACCTACGACATGAAACCGGAAATGAGCGCGATCGAAATCCGCGACGCTGTCCTCGCGCGACTCGCCGCCGCCGACTGCGAGGATTTCTTCGTCGTCAATTTCGCCAATGGCGATATGGTCGGCCACACCGGAAGCCTGAACGCGGCGATCCAAGCCTGCGAGACGGTTGATGCGTGCGTCGGCGCGATCGTCGACGCGACGCTCGCCAAGGGCGGCGACTTGATCGTCACCGCGGATCACGGCAACGCGGAGCAGATGTTCGATCCGGAAACAAATGCACCGCACACCGCTCACACGGTCTTTGATGTCCCGCTTATCCTCGTCGGCGCCAAGCACAAGCGCACCACTCTGCGCGGCGATCAAGGAGCGGACGGCTGGTTCAACCCCGCCACCCGCGCGGCGAGAGGTCGACTCTCAGACATCGCCCCGACCGCGCTTCATGTGATGGGTTTGCCCCAACCTCCCGAAATGACAGGGAAATCCCTGATCCGTTCGTGACTGAAGGGCGGACCCCTCCGGCCCACATACGATTCCCACATGCTGCCTCGTCGCCCAACCCGTCAAGTCGTGCTCGGTGACCAACGCGTCGGATATGTCCGTATCGGCGGAGGCTTGCCCGATCGAAATGGGAATCCGACAGAAATCGCACCGGTCTCCGTGCAGACGATGACTTCGGGCTACACGCACGATGTCGAAGGATGCGTCGCGGAGATCAACAAACTGGTCGCCGCTGGCGCGGACATCGTGCGAGTCGCCGTACCGGAGAAAAAGGACACCGCGGCGCTGAAAGAGATCCTGCCGCGCGTGAATGTGCCCATCGTCGCTGATGTTCACTTTCATTTTCAGCGGGCGCTTGAGGCGGTCGAATCGGGCGTGCACAAGATCCGCCTCAATCCCGGCAACATCAACGATCGCGCCCAAGTGATCGATGTGATTCAGGCGTGTAAGGCGAAGAACAGTCCGATCCGTGTCGGCGTGAACGAGGGCTCGATCATCGAGCGGCGCGATAAACAAAAGCGCATGAAGGAACTCGGGCAGGTTTTCAGTGAACACAAGCACGGCTATCTGCTTGCGATCATGATCACCAAGCTCGAGGAATACCTCGACATCTTCTACGAGCAAGATTTTCACGACATTACGATTTCCGCCAAGAGCATGGACACGAGCATCGTGATCGATGCGTACACGGAGATCGCGAAACGATTCGATCACCCGCTGCATCTTGGCGTGACGCATGCCGGGCCGAAGGAAACGGGAACAATCCGTTCCGTCGTCGCTCTCGGATCTTTATTGGCGAACGGTATCGGGGAAACAATTCGCATTTCATACGCCAACGACCCGGTGTACGAGGTCCAAGACGGCTTGGAACTTCTGTATGTTCTCGGCCTTCGGGAGCGCATCGGGGCAGACCTGATTGCATGCCCGACGTGCGGACGCATCCAAGTCGATCTGTTCACTTTGATTCAAGACGTGCGCAAGCACTTGGCGGACAAGATTCGCGTCCCGATGAAAGTCGCCGTGATGGGTTGCATCGTCAACGGCCCCGGCGAAGCAGAGGGCGCGGATGTTGCGGTGTTTGCGGGCGATCGCCGCGGCATCATCTATGTTCAAGGCGAAAAAGTCGCGAATGTCCCGGAAGAGCAGATTCTTGATCGATTGCTCAGCGAATGTGTCGCGTTCCAGGATCGCGTTCGTCGTGGCGAGGCGAAACTTGGCGAGAAAAAGGTCGAGATCATTCCACCCGATCCGATCGGCGAAATCGGCAGCGGCGTGGACAAGATCGCCGCGGGACTGGTCGACAAGGTCAATTCTCCCACTCAACTCACCATCGGGAAGACCTGAGTCACCCACTTGCACCATCTGGTAAGCTGAACTCCGGCGGTCCCATGGCTTGGCCGCCGCCGGGAGGTTCGCTTTGCACGCACGACTTCTGCTCGCCGGATTGATGCTGACCGCCCTCGCCCCCGTGTTTGCGGATCGGGACGGGGCGATCATGCGCCGGGAGTCGAAGATCTCGTTCAACCGCGATGTTCGTCCGCTCTTGTCTGATCGCTGTTTCACCTGCCACGGTCCGGACGCAGCCGCGCGGAAGGCTGATCTGCGACTTGACACCTACGAGGAGGCGACAAAGACGCGCAAGTCAGGCGCGGCCATCGTCCCGGGTGACGCAGCGGCAAGTCAGGTCTGGAAGAGAATCAACTCCACGGATGCGGAAGATGTCATGCCGCCGCCGGAGAGTGAGAAGCATCGACTGAGTGAATCCGAACGCGCGCTGATCCATGAGTGGATCGAATCCGGGGCACTTTTTGAGAAGCACTGGAGTTTCATTCCACCGGCGAAGGCGGGAATCGAAGCGAACACGACTTCCATCATCGATGCTCTTATCAATGCTCGATTGAACGAAGTGGGATTGCCCCCCAATTCGGCGGCGACTCGTGAGGAACTCGCGCGCCGGTTGTATTTGGATCTCACGGGACTGCCGCCGTCGATCGCGGAACTCGATGAGTTTCTGAATGACAAAGGCGCTGATGCGTACGAACGACTCGTCGACAAACTGTTGACACAAGAGCCGTACGTGACGCGATATGCCGAGCGCATGACCGAACCGTGGCTCGATCAAGCTCGCTACGCGGATACGTCGGGCATCCACATGGATGCGGGGCGCTCCATCTGGCCTTGGCGTGATTGGGTGCTCAACGCTTTCCGATCGAATATGCCGTTCGATCAGTTCATCGTGGAACAACTGGCGGGAGATTTGATTCCGGGCGCGACCATCGATCAAAAGATCGCGACGGGTTTCAATCGAAATCACGTCACGAGCGACGAGGGCGGCGCGATCAACGAAGAGTACCTTGTCGAATACGCGGTGGACCGCGTCAGCACAACGAGTTCGGTACTGCTCGGGCTCACCGTGGGATGTGCACGTTGTCACGACCACAAGTATGACCCGATTTCGATGGATGAGTTCTACGGATTGTTCGCATACTTCAACTCCATCGAAGAACCGGGCGTCTATTCGCAGGTGCCCGATGCCAAGCGCGCGTTCGAGCCGTTCCTTGAAGTTCCAACGAACGAGCAAACCACGCTGCTCGATCAACTCTCGAAGGTCGTCGCGGAACACGATCGCAAGTTAAGCGAGTCCGATCCCGCGGATCACGATGCAATGACATCGTTTTTCAATCAAGCGCCCTCCGCTTCAGGCGTGCGTTGGACGATCCCGGAAGTTCTCAACGCAGAATCTTCGGAAGGCTCCACGCTGACCGTGCTTGATGATCGATCTGTGCTTGCATCGGGGAAAAATCCGGATGTCGACACCTACACACTGACCTTACGAAGCTCCGAGATCGATCAGCGACTGGTCATGATTGAAGTTTTGACGCACGAATCCGTGCCCAACGACCGCCCCGGTCGCGCGGGCAACGGCAACGCCATGATGACGGGCTTCTCCTGCTCGATCTCGCCGGAATCGGATCCCTCGAAATCCACTCCAATCTCATTTCAGTGGGCGTGGGCTGATGTTGAACAGTTGAACGGTGATTACCGTGTGAACGCACTCTGGCATCCCGGCGCTGACAAAGGTTGGGCGCTCGATGGTCACATGACCCCCGGCAGACGCACGGCTGTTTTACTTGCGGATCAACCCTTCGGCGTTGAAGACGGCTTGATCAAGATCACGCTGGAGTTCCGCTCTCAATACCAACGCCATGCTATGGCGCGGGTTCGTGTTCGAACATCCGCGATCGGATCCGCCGGTCTTGAATTACTCCCCGCGACGGCAGGCACATGGCACGTGGTCGGCCCCTTTGAAGGCGGGACTCCGAATCTCTATGACGCGGCCTTCGGTCCCGAAGAGGTCGGCGCATTCGATTTCAACCGAACATTTGCGGGTGACCGTCGATGGCTTATTGACACCTCGATTTCCGATGGTGCGGTACGTTCGCTTTCAGGCGGAACGAATGTCACCTACATCGCGCAACGGGTTTACGCACCCACGGCTCGCAAGGTGAACGCGTTGGTCGGCAGTGACGATGCGATCCGCATCTTCGTAAACGGCGTTGAGCAGTTCGGCAATAACACAGCACGATCCGCACGCGTAGACCAAGATCGCGCGATCCTGAACCTACGCGCCGGCGCGAATGACATCGTCTACAAGGTGATCAACACGGGCGGCGATGGAGGTTTCGCATCACGATTCGAACCAGATCCCGCACGGCACACCCCTGAGCTTCTCGCGAGCGTGCTTCCCGCGGACTCCGTCAGCGACAAGACACTCGCACGCGCACGCAATAACTGGCGTTACGCCTTTTCGCCGGCGTATCGCGCCAATCTCGACGCAAGGAACAAAGCGCAACGGCAACATACGGAAGTCGTCGCATCCATACCTCGCACGATGGTGATGAAGGAACTCGCGACACCTCGCGAAACCTTCGTCCTCACGCGAGGCCAATACGACCACCCCGACAAATCGCGTCCCGCGATTCGCTCGATCCCCAAAGCGATCGGCACGCTGCCCGCGGACGCACCGTTGAACCGGCTCGGATTCGCGCAGTGGATCGTCTCGGAGAACAATCCTCTGACATCGCGAGTTGTGGTCAATCGCCTCTGGGCTTTGTTCTTCGGCAATGGTTTCGTCACAACGGGTGAGGATTTCGGATTACAAGGCGCTTACCCATCACACCCGGAACTTCTCGACCATCTTGCCGTCTCGTTTCGCGAATCCGGCTGGGATGTGCGCGCCTTGATCCGCGCGATCGTGCTTTCGGAAACCTACCGCCGAAGTGCGACCATCTCCGAGCGAGCGGCGACGATCGATCCCGAGAACATTCTGTTGGCCCGTTTCCCGCGTCAACGCATGAGCGCCGAGAAGATCCGAGATGCCGCACTCGCGGCTTCAGGCCTGCTCGTGGAAAAACTCGGCGGTCCACCCGTCAAACCCGTTCAACCTTCGGGACTGTGGGAAGAGACCTCCATGCTTTCCAGCAACACCCGCACCTACGTTCCGGGCATCGGCTCCGATCTCTATCGACGCAGTTTATATACATATTGGAAGCGCGCCTCGCCGCCGCCGAACATGCAGATTTTCGATGCGCCGACGCGCGAAAACTGTGTCACGCAGCGGATCAACACCAACACTCCGCTTCAAGCGCTCGTGCTATGGAACGACCCTCAGTTCGTCGAGGCCGCGCGCGTGCTTGCCCAATCGGTCATGAAGGAACATGATTCCGACGATCGGCGATTGGTTGCGATGTATCGACGGCTGACCGGCCACGCCCCCGATGACGCACGCCTCAATGTGCTTCGCGGCTTGCTCGCGGATTTCAAGACGCGATACGCGAACAAACCTGAAGACGCCGGCAAACTTCTCGCATTCGCGGGCGAAATGTCGGAGCAGCCTGCTCGAGAACTTGCTCCATGGACCATGGCCGCGTGCGCCATCATGTCCACCGACTCATTCATCACAAAGGATTAGAACCATGGATCCGCTTGAGGAGCATCTGCTCAACATGACTCGCCGTCGGTTCTTCCTTTCCGCGGCCCAGACGCTGGGTGCGGGAATCGGAGCCGCCGCGCTTGGCTCAATCCTCAGTCCCGCGGCGCTTGGTTCCGACACCGGGGCACAGCGCATTTTGAACGCGCTCCCCCACTTCGCTCCCAAAGCCAAACGCGTGATTTATCTCCACATGGAGGGCGCCCCGAGTCAATTGGACCTCTACGACTACAAGCCGGGACTTCGCTCGCGTTTCAATCAAGCTCTGCCGGATTCCATCCGTAACGGGCAGCGCATCACGACGATGACAAGCGGACAAAATCGCTTGCCGGTCGCTCCGAGCATCTTCAAGTTTTCGAAGTACGACAACAATGAAAACGGCGTATGGCTCAGCGAACTGCTCCCGCACACCGCATCGGTCGCGAACGAAATCTGTTTCATTCACTCGATGAAGACTGATGCGATCAACCATGAACCCGGCATCACATTCTTTCAAACAGGCTCACAACAACCGGGTCGCCCGTGCTTCGGCAGTTGGATCAGCTACGGACTTGGTTCCTCGAATTCGAATCTTCCCGCCTTTGTGGTGTTGATCACGCAAGGTCTCGGCAACATGCAGGCCCTTTCAGCTCGATTCTGGGGCAGCGGGTTCCTGCCGAGTGAGCATCAGGGATGCAAACTGCGTGCGGGGAATGACTCCGTGCTCTATCTGCGGAATCCCGACGGTGTTTCGCGCGAAGACAGGCGTCGCATGCTCGATGCCGCGAATGCCCTCAACGAGCATGATCTCGCCGACTCCAATGATGCGGAAATCGCGGCGCGCATTTCGCAGGCCGAAATGGCGTATCGCATGCAAATGTCCGTCCCAGAATTGACGGACTTCAAGGACGAGGATCCGGCGACACTTGACATGTACGGGCCTGACGTAACTCGACCCGGCAGTTTCGCCGCGAATTGTCTGTTGTCGCGCCGCCTCGCGGAGCGCGGCGTTCGGTTCATTCAGCTCTACATGCGGGGTTGGGACGCCCACAACAACTTGCCCGCGGAAATCAAACTGCAAGCCAACGCCGTCGATCAGCCCCAAGCGGCGCTGATCAAAGACCTGCGCAGGCGCGGCTTGCTTGATGAAACGCTGATCATCTGGGCGGGTGAATTCGGGAGAACGGTGTACAGCCAAGGCACGCTCGCACCCGACAATTACGGCCGCGACCATCATCCGCGCTGCTTTTCCATCTGGCTCGCCGGCGGCGGCGTGAAACCGGGAATCTCCTACGGCAAAACCGATGACTACAGCTACAACATCATCGAGAACCCCGTCGAGGTTCACGATCTGCATGCCACCATGTTGCACTTACTGGGCATCGATCACAAGAAACTCACCTATCGCTATCAAGGGCGCGACTTCAGACTGACGGATGTCTCCGGCAATCCGATCAACGGAATCATCGCATAGTCTTTCCGAATCATGTACATCGATTGGCTCCAACTTCTCGGCCGCTTGCATCCCGTGGTGCTTCATCTCCCCATCGGATTGATCATCGGCATCTTCGCATTCGAACTCGCGCGCTGTGTCAGGCGCGATGAACGATCGGAACATGCGCCGTTCGTGCTGATCGTGTTGAGTGCGATCATGTCCGTCATCTCCGTGATCACGGGTTTCTTCCTTGCTCGCGAGGGTTACGCGGGCATCGGCCTCGAGTTTCATCGATGGCTTGGAGTCGTGACCGCCGCGCTCGCGGTTTTGCTCGTGTTTCTGCGTAACGGTCAACGCGGACTTCCGCGAACGGGTTATTGCTTCACGATCGCGCTTCAAGTCGTCACGATGGCGATCACCGGCCATCTCGGCGGTGCGATCACGCATGGAGATGACTTCCTGACCGAACCGTTTCGCAAGCGCGAAATCGGCGCGGAACAGCGGGCGGACCCATTCGTCAAAGTCGCCGCGATCTTCGAAGCCAAATGTGTGTCCTGCCACAACCCTGATAAAACGAAGGGCGGCTTGCGCATGGACACCCTCGAGGAACTGATGAAAGGCGGCGACAACGGGCCGGCGGTCGTCATGGGTTCGCCGGATGAAAGCGAGATTCTCTACCGAGTCCTCCTACCGCTCGATGATGACGATCACATGCCGCCGCCGAACAAGCCGCAACTTTCGGCGCAAGAGATCGAAGTGATTCGCGCTTGGATCGCAGGAACCGAACTGCAATACATCGATGAGAATTCGTCCGCTTCAAAGTCCAACGAACCACCCCGCGCAACTGAAGCAACCCGCCCGCCTCAGGACGCGATTCTCACACTCAAAAACTTCGGCGTGCACTGCGAGGAGTTCGGTTCGGATTCCGGAAGACTGTGGATCGATTTCAGCGTCGCGGCACAACCGCTCGAAGCAAAGTCGATCAACGAACTCTTGACTCCGTTGGTGCCGTTCGTCCGCCATCTCACTCTCGCTCGTTGTGATATCCCCGCGATCCTTCTTGATCAACCCGGCGAATTCCGCAGCATGACCCGGCTCGATCTACGCGCATCCCGCGTGACGGATGACATGCTCGGTGCGCTTTCGGAGTTGCCCGAACTCGAGGAACTCGTCCTGACAAGCACTTCCGTGACTGACATCGGTTCGGCGCAACTCGCCCGAGCCGAGGGACTGATCAAGCTGTTCGTGTGGAACTCCAAGATGTCGGAGTCGGGGCTTTCAAACCTCAGAGCATCACTCCCGAATTGCACCATCGATCAAGGCGAATCTCGGATCGCCGCTGCATTGGAGTCCGAAACTGAATTGAAGTTGACGAGCGATGCCCCGCTCCCCGGCGCGTCCGAGTCCGCCACCGCCCTCAAGCCCGAAAACGCCCTCTGTCCCGTCAGCGGCGCTCCCGTGAATCCGAAGTACACCATCGTCTATGAAGGCCGAGTGATCGGGTTCTGCTGTCCGAACTGTCCCAAGTCCTTCTGGCAGGATCCCGCGGCGTTTCTCGCCAAACTCCATCCATGAACCTTCGCGGGACGCAATTCGCGCAATCACCTATCATCTGACGAGCGCCGACGGATCGTCGTTCGACCCCGGGGCGTCTCACATCGAGAGAATCCCACATGAAGATTCGCAAGTCACTGTCCGTCCTCTGTGTTGTCGCCTCGTCCATGTTCGCATGTGCGGGCCTCGCGACCGACGTCAACGCTCAGGATGCCGCCTCTCAGCAAGCCGCTGCCACGATGTTGAGCGTCGGAGACAAGGCCCCCGCGATCAGCGTTGAAAGTTTCGTCAAGGGCTCGCCGATCGAGGCGTTCAAGCCCGGTCACATCTATGTCATGGAGTTCTGGGCCACTTGGTGCGGCCCCTGCATTCGCGGCATGCCCCACCTCACCGATGTGCAGAAGAAGTTTGATGGCAAAGCCACCATCATCGGCGTCAATGTTTGGGAAGAACGCGAGTACAAGCCCGAAACGCTCCAAAAGGTCAAGGACTTCGTCGCGAAGAAAGATGCGGACATGGGATACACCGTCGCCTTCGACGGTTCCGCCAAAGCCATGGACGCCGCGTACATGAAGGCTGCCGGCAAGAACGGCATTCCCTGCGCGTTCGTTGTTTCAGGCGACGGTCGCATCGCATACATCGGACACCCGATGGATGATCGATTCGAAGGCACGATTCAGGAACTCGTCGACGGCAAGTTCGATTTCGACGCGGCAAAGAAGTCATACGAGGAATCCTCGAAGAAAGAGCGCATCGAACGCGAACGCTCCATGAAGATGAACGGCCTTCTTAAGGAAGCCGCCACCCTCTTCAATGACAACAAGATCGATGAAGGCGTTTCAAAGATGGACGAAGCCGCGCAGTTGATGCCTGAAGCGGCGGGCCAGATCGAAATGCGGAAGGCCAAGATGCTCCTCGATGCCGGACAGATCGAGCGCGCCAACGCGATTTCAGGCAAACTCATCGATGGCGCCGCCAAAGACGATTGGCAGATGCTGACGAACATCGCTCGCAACCTCGCCTCCGGCAAGGACGGCAAGCGCGGGGATCTCGATCTTGCGATCAGCGCGGCGAACCGCGCCGTTGAACTTTCAAAGAGCAGCCAGGCTCAACCGCTGGCGGCACTGGCGTACTGCCAATGGGCCAAGGGAGACAAGGCCGCGGCCATCGGCAACCAGACCAAGGCTGTCGAACTCTCCAAGGGTGCCATGAAGGACGCCATGCAGAAGCAACTCGACGCCTGGAACGCCGAGCCGAATTAATCGCTTCAACTCAGATCAAGACAACCGCCGTGCGAAAGCGCGGCGGTTTTTGTTTTCCCTTGCACGGGCATGGTTTACTTCGACGCGAGCTGTGCGATCGACACACGACGGGACATATCGCTCACCCAAACACCCTCCGGGCGTTCAATCGTGATCGCAAAAGCCTGGGCACCGCAGACGCGGATGCCGGGATGGATGGGAACTTTCACTTCTCCACCGTCGGAATCAAAGACGCCGCCACTTATGCGCTGGCTCATGCCGCGAGAATCGAAGATCCACAGATGATAACGATCTTTCGAGGGATCGTTCACCGGCAATCCCGTGAAGAGCATGTAGCCCGACTGTGCATCCTCACACCACGCCACTTCGCCACGCACTCCCGCAACCTCGGGCGAGTCCCAATCCGCCCATGAAGCGCGGACAAATTGTCCCTGATCAGCGAAAGGCTCTGCCGAGAGACCGGGTTGCTTCAACGTGAGGACGATCGCAATCGACGCCGCTGCCGCGGTGATCAGCCAGGGAACCAACTTCATGGAACGCGTTGCGCGAACCGGCACGCGCGCCATGATCGACCTCTCGAGATGCGCGGGCATCGCTTCGAGTCCAAGTTCATGTGTGAATCCCGCGCCGAGTTGCCCGGCTGCAAAGTCCATGCAATTCAAATCATCCGAGACGCCGAGCCTGCGGCGAAGTTGGCGCGCTTCCGCCACATCGGCCGCATCCTCTCCACCGGTGGCTCGATCAGCCCACAGCTCCTCCAAACGATCGATGGACGGATCCATCTTCATCGGTTCACCTCCGATGAATCCGGCTCATCCTCGCCGAGCAACTCGCGCAACTTCATCAAGCCGCGGCGCGCGTGCGTCTTCACGGTACCCAAAGGCATGCCGGTTGACTTCGCGATCAACTCATGCGTCAGACCAAGTTCGACAGACATCCGCAACACCCGTTGCTGGTCTGAACTCAGCAAGGTGAACGCCTTCATCGCCTTGGTCGCCTCTTCCGCAACTTCTCCGGGCTTGGACGGAGGCGCACCCTCATATCCATTCGCCTGTGCCTGAGCCGCCGCGCCCGCGATCATGCCACGCTGAGCACCCAATCGTCTCTGACGATCGATGATGCGTCGACGGGCGATCGTCGCGACGAACGCGGTCTCACCCGCCACATCCGGGTCATAGCGGGAACACACCGACCACAGTTCGGAAAAAATCTCTTGTGAGACATCCTCGCACTCGGATTCCGTCAATCCGGCGCGGCGAGCCAACGACCACACCAAGCCACCGAAACGCGCAACGCATTCGCGCATCGCTTCGGGCTCTTTCTTCGCCACACGTTGGAGCAAGGTCAATGGCACCGCTGAGTACATCTCCGACGTCGAATCGGCCAGACGGCCGCCGACGTGCTCGAGATCATACAGGGGTTTCCCCGAAGTTGCGAATCGCGAACTCGAAGTTCGCTCGCCACCTGATTTGGCACTGTGACCGACTGCGCGCACGAATAACCCTTCGGTTGAGGTTTAGCCGCGGGGTTTCGGTGTCTCATCAGGTGCGGATTCGATGCGAGTCGTAATCGTCTTGAAATCCCGTGATTATGCGGGCAGAGAGCGATCACGGCGATCTTCAGCGCTTTCGACTCGTCGCCTTCTTCTTTGCAACCTTCTTGGTTGATCTTTGAGCGGCTTTCTTCGTCGGACTCGACTTGATGGATCGCTCATAAAGGTCAATGAAGTCCTTTACGGTGATCGAATCGAGCGATTCGGCGATGGCATCGAGCGCGGCATCCGCCGCGGTTTTAAATCGAACGCAGCAGCGGCCCATATCGAGCTTTCGACCTGTCGCAAGCCACGCTTTCCTGAAGTTGCTTTCGTGCTCTCCCTGCGGGTACATGTACATCATGTAGAGCGACAAGTGGTTCTTCTGCGCGGCAAGTCCGCCGAAAGGCAGAGGCTGCTTCGGATCGCAGTGATATCCGGCGGGATAAGCCTTGTGCGGCACGAAGTAGCCGATCATGCCGTACTGCATGCCCTCCTGAACGCCTTTGGGCAGGTGCTTCCGAATCACCTTGCGAACCGCTTCAATCTCCTTGCGTCTGTCCTCGGGAAGCGAGGCAAGATACTCATCCACTGTGGCGGCCTTGCGATTCATGTGTGTGTCTCACTGACTGTTGAAACATTTCCGGAATGCTCGCGCACGAACAGCGTCACGACCGCTCCGATGATCACAAAAGCTGCGAGCATCGAAAAGGAGACCGGATCACCGAAGCGATCACGCGCCGCCGCGAAGGGGATCGTACCGATCGCCGCCAGCTTGAACACGAGCCCCCACAGCCCGAAGAACTCGGCGGAACGGGCCGCAGGCGTGAGGAATCCGACGAACGCCCTGTTTGCGGCTCCGAGACTTCCAAGTCCGAATCCGATGAGATTACCCAAAGCCCAAAGCGGCCATTGGGGGAAGGTCGACGGATCCGGCGTGTTGTTGTGTGCGCGGGTGTACAGCGCGAAACAGATACAGACGATCAGCCATACGGCGAGCAGTGCAAGCGTTGTGCGCTTATGCCCGATGCGATCCTGCCACGCAGCGGTTGCCAATGTCCCGACGATGCCCGACACGGTGATCACGGCGACGAAGATCACCATGCCCTGCGAACTGAATCCGTAGTCAGTTGCGATCTTGGATGCGAACGCGATGACAACTTGCATCGCGATGCCGTAGAAAAAGGATGCGATCAAAAGGAGCGCGAGATCTCGGTGCTTTCGTGCTTCGCGGATCGTGCCGACAAGCCTGCCGAATCCGACGATGACGGGATTGCCGGGTGTCACGGTATCGACCGGACGTTCGCGCAGCCAAATCGCGGTAGGAATGGAGAACAGCAGGAACCACAAGCCGGCGAACACGAAGAACGGACGCCATCGCTCCACTGACTGCAGTTCAAAAATAAACATCGCGGCCACAGTGATCACGAGCAGTATCAACGCCGCGAAGTATGCGCACGCCCAGGAGAATCCGCTCAATCTTCCGAACTCATCCCGAGGCGCCAACTCGGGAAGAAAGGACGCAAGGAAATTCTCTCCAAGGTTGAAGCAGAAATTCGCGGGGATGTAGAGCGCGATGATGATCCAGACATAACTCGCGGGCACGAACCCAAGCGCACACGTCAGCAATGCGCAGCCGAACCCCGTGAAGAGCAGCGCAGCTTTCTTACGACCGCGATCATCCGCGATGGCGCCCGCGACGGGCGATGCGATCACCGTCATCAGCATGCTGAGGGTGAAGACAAGAGACCACTTGGTGTTTGGATCTCCCGTTCCTGCCGGAAGCACGACTTCCATGAAATACTTCGAGAACAACAACGTGTTCACGATCAATGTAAACGATTGGTTGGCGATATCGAAACTGATCCAAGACCATGCGCTTTTGCGATCGCGGACGCCGCGCATCGGTTCTCGCAGGGTTGAAAGCATCAGAATGCCTCCGGCAACGGTTGCGCGTTCAGGGTTTTCGTGTAGAACGCAACGAGCGCGTTCTTCGCATCGTTCGCCGCGCGACCAAACCCGGCGTGCTCTTGAGGCGCTCCGGTCGATGGCCAAGTCACTCTCTCGACGAGCGAAGCGTCCGCTCCCGAATGACGGTAGTGTTCGCGCAACGCTTCAGTAAACCTTCGCATCCCGGCCCAGGGAACGATCGCATCGGCTTCGCTGTGAAGTACGAGCATCGGAACAGGCTTGAACGCGGCGAGATGCCCCATCGGATCCAACTCGCGCACACGAGTGAGATCCTGTGAAACGGCCCACGGAGCTTTGGTCAACGCCGCTGCATCATCACCGGGGACATACAGGCCTTCAAGCCAACCTGTCGAAGATTCGATGACGCACGAAAGAAACTCGTGGGGTTCGCACAATCTTCTGAGCGTCGCCATTCCGCCGGCGCTCATACCGCCGATCGCGCCGCGATCTGCGTCAAACAAGGAGTTGTACTCGGCGCCACCGAGCGCTCGAGTCACGACGTCGATGTCGCGCGTCGTCAGCGCGAGCAGATCCAATGTTCTTCTGGGATGTTGCAGATCGATGTTGAAGCGATCGCCATGGCCCGGCAAGTCCATCGCGCACACCGCGATCCCCGCTCGAATCAAACGCAGATATCGCCCGGAATCGATCTCCTTGCTCACCGTCCGACCATGAAGCCACAGCACCCACGGGCAGGTTGACCTCCAATCCGGATGACACATCAACACCGGAACCTCGCCGAAACGAGCGATCTTCGTGCGTTCGGCGAGTGCGCGCGGGAATGAAGAGAAATCAGGCATCGATCAAAGGCTCAGGCGCTCGCCCGCCGCGATCTTCGCGGGAAGCGCATTCGGCGGAATCTCGGAGGCTTCGGTGGCCGTCAAAGGAGAAATCTCAATCACGCACGTCGGCTTTCCATCCGCTCCTCGCGGCACCGCGATTCCGCGAGATTCAAGCCAGCGCGCCGCACGTTCGGTCTGAAGCTCATGACATGAATGCACGCTATCCGCTCCCGTCGCGTTCTTGATCGGGGCGAATTCCTCGACTCGATCGGTCTCCATGACGATCGAGCCCCGACACAGCGCGAGAGCATCGAAGACGAACCGTTCGAGCTTCACACCGTTGTTCAACGTCGGCGAACCGACCTCTCCTGGGTGTGTTGGGCAACGCGAGCACCGCCAGCCCGAACGGGCCGATGAGCAGGCCGGCCGCGAACCAGGCCGCCGCGTTGCGCCCCTTGGTGCGCGCGATCGTCGCAGCGACCGCACCGAACACGATAGCGATCAAGATGTACATCATCGGGCTCCTCCTAGC
>JBKDPX010000080.1:0-3158 GCA_046342165.1 Phycisphaerales bacterium
GCCTGAGGCGTTGAAGGATCCGACGACCGAGAGACTTCTGCCATCGATGGAGATTGACTTCCCGATCGCAAGATCATCGGGTGAGACGCCGAGCACTTCGTACGCCATGGATCCGGCAATGATTTCGTCGGCGCCTTGGACGGGCAAGCGTCCCTCAGTCAATCGCACTCCTTCGTGTACGGTCATCGCCGTCGGGGTCACGCCGCGCACGACGATTTGGCGCTTGCGATCGTCAGATCCGATCTTCACCGGAAGCATGACGTGCACTTCGGGGCTTATCGCATCGACACCGGCCCGCCGAACGATCCCGGGAACCGTTGCGGCGAGCACACCCGGCACGCTCGCGGGAATCTCACTTCGCTCAACGCTCTCCTCGCTTCCGGCACCAAGCAGAATGACATTGCGAGGATCGCCGGAGCGCTTGAAAGACGCCTCCATACCCCGCACGAATCCCGCGGCGGCGACAATCAGCAGCACAACCATCGTGCTGCCGAGCACCAATGCAATCAGCCGCGTCGTGCTGCGACCGAGATTGCGTACGGCGTAATCAAATGGAAGCGCCTTCATACTTCTCACACACTCCTGAAGCACTGAGCGATTTCGCGTCGACCGGCACGAAGCGCCGGAACAAGTCCGGCGACGAGACCGACCCCTGCGGCGATAGCGAATCCCGTGATGATGACCTCACGGCTCGCATGGAAGTTGATGCTCATCCCCTCCGCGCTCAACGAATAGTCACCGCGCTCGATAAACGCATAGGCGAGCATGGTTCCGAGCAATCCGCCGGCGATGCCCAATCCCAATCCTTCCGTGAGAATCATTCGGGTGATCAGTCCCGAGCGGAATCCAAGGGTGCGAAAGACCGCATGCTCCTTGATGCGATCCTGCACGCTCAGAACGATCGCATTACCGACGAGGGCGAGTACCGCGCCAAGACATCCGAGTCCGAGCCACTTGGTGAAGCCGACCAGTTCAACGATATCTGAACCGGCTTGGGCGACGAAAGCTTTTTCGGGCCTTGTCGCCGTCGGATCGATCTCCTTCGAAAACTCGGCATCAATGGACTTGGCGACTTCATCAAGCCGCGCGGGATCGGTGACTCGAACGGTGAACTGTGTCACGACACCGACTTCGCCGGATGCGGCGGCGCGCTGAAGAAACTCGAGATGTACGTAAGCGACATTCTGATCCTGTGCCTCATCGGAATCAATGATCCCGGCGACGGTCACCGTTACGCCGGATGAGGTGAACTGATCACCTGGCTTGAGCCCCTTGCGCTCCGCCAAACGCGCGCCGACGATCGCGGCGTCGCTGCGTCGAAGCCACTCCTGCAATGACCCCGAGGCAAACGCCCATTTCGACACCATGGGATCAGAACCATCCGCAGGCACGCCACGGAATGTCATGACATCGAGGCTGGCGCGGCAGTTGTTGACCACGATTTTGATCGGAATCACCGAGGCGACACCATCGATTTTCTCGATTCGCGGACCATAGTGCTCGGGGATACGACTTGCGGCGGGGCAGAATCGGTTTTCACGGTACACCACGAGGGTGGTGTCCGATGCGGTGATGCGCGTCGCATCTTCGACACCCTGTTGAAGCGTGCGAACTCCGATGAACAGAAACATCGCGATTGCGACACCGGAGATCGTGAGAAGTGATCGGGTGCGGTGGCGCCAGAGTTGCTTGAGAACGAGCGGAAAGAGCCTGGGTGCGATCATGACAATGCCTCCGACAATTGAGTTGTATCTTGAACAAGTCGGCCCTTGTCGAGATGGAGGATTCGCTTGGCATACGCGGCCGACTTGGAGTCGTGCGTCACCATCACAAGTGTCTTGCCGAGTTCAGAAGAAAGACGCGAGAGCAGCTGCATGATTGAGCGTGCCGACTCCGCATCGAGATCTCCCGTCGGTTCGTCGGCGACGATGATGTCAGGATCAGCGACAATGGCGCGCGCGATCGCG
Source organism: Phycisphaerales bacterium (assembly GCA_046342165.1). Taxonomy (GTDB): domain Bacteria; phylum Planctomycetota; class Phycisphaerae; order Phycisphaerales; family UBA1924; genus JBEIUO01. The sequence goes on from JBKDPX010000080.1 coordinate 1,968, forward strand.
ACTCGTTGCTCCTGCCCTCCGCTCAACTGACGCGGATAGTGATCATGACGATCCGCGATACCGGTCAGGTTCATCGCGGTTTCAACGCGGCGATGTCGCTCGGATGCACTCATCGAATGAAGGAGCAGTGGCAATTCGATGTTCTCGTACGCCGTCAGCACCGGGACGAGGTTATAGAGTTGGAAGACATAGCCGACATTCGCGGCACGCCAGTCGGACAATTCGGATTGTGATAACTCACCGATGTTTGCTCCGCCGATCAACAAGCTCCCGGAAGTTGGCGAATCGATGCCGGCGATCAGATTGAGCAATGTGGTTTTTCCGCTGCCGGAGGGCCCCATCAATGCGAGAAAATCGCCCTTTTCAATCACGAGATCCAACTCCTGCAAGGGCGTGATGACATTCGCTCCCTTGCGGTACTGCTTTGTGATCTTCCGGCACTCAATCATGTTCATGAGTCGCCTCCTCCTTGCTCTCTTGAATCACCTTGACATTCATCCCTTCCGCGAGGTTTGAAGGCGGATCGACAATCACCCGCTCGCCCGGAAGCGCGCCTCCGACAAAGGTGACGAACCCGTCATCCGTTTCGGATTCGATCGACACAGGCCGAGACCGCGCCACTCCACGCATGGAATCTTCAATCGGATCGAACAGAAAGATCACGACGGAATCGCCGCGGCGAACGAGCGCGGTTTGAGGAACGGCAAATCGCTCTGATGGTTTCGGCGAATCGCCCCCAACTGCCTCACGCTCGGCGAAGATGCGAACGCGGGTGAGCATTCCGGGCTTGAGCACAGGATCCGTTTCTTCAAGCGCGATCTTAAACTGAACCGTGTTTCGCGCGGTGTTGGCTTCGTGCACCACCAGCGCAACGGTTCCCTTGAAAACGCGATCCGGCAATGCGTCGGTGACGACTTCGGCACGCAGACCTTGGTGAACAGCCGCGGCGTCGGCGAGTGGCACATCGACGATGACGAAGAGATTCGATGGATCGTACAAGCGTAAGACCGAATCGGATTCACCCTCGGCGCCGATGGTCGTCATGATCCGCATCCCGGGTTCCGCACCACGGGCCATGACCGTTCCCGCCGCCGGCGAGCGGATCTCAGTTCGCTCGAGCATCAACGCGGCTTCACGGAGCATGGCTTGAGCGGCGGCAACTTCGGCGTGCGCGACTTGAATCTCGGCGTC
>JBKDPX010000081.1:0-11969 GCA_046342165.1 Phycisphaerales bacterium
ACGGCGCTGTATCGTGGGCGAGATCACGTGATCCCCCAGGACATTACTGACAACGTCCGCGCCGTCTGTGCTCATCGCCTGATTCCCAAAGGCGGCGCAGCATCCGGAAAAAGCGTTGATCAGATTTTGATGACGGTACGAGAATCAGTACCGCTCCCTTTATAACGGTCGTGACAACATGGCAAGACTTGTTCGAATCGAAGCATCCGGCCCATTGAAGATTGATCCTGCGACTTTGCCTCGGGATGAATCGGGCAATATCAAACCGATCGTTATCTGCGCATGCGGCCTCAGCAAGAAGATGCCCTTCTGTGATGGCATGCACAAGAACTCGAGCAAACTTGAGGAAGCAGGCTTCCTGTATCGTTACGACTCGGAAGGTCGTGTCATCGAAAAATCACCGGAGTAACAGCGGCAGCGCCGCGCTAGGGAGTCGCCATGACGGCCAGGAAGTCAATCATCGTTCTCGCGATCGCTGCGTCGGTTTGTTTCGGTGCGTTCGTGATCCCAAGAACCGATCGCGCCGCATTTGCGGATGTGGACGAGCTCGCTGACTCTGAGTTCAAGATCGCGACCGTCGATGTACTCGCGATCGTCGCCCGGATGCTGGAGTCCGATGCGTACAAGCAGTCGAACCTCGCGAACGCCGAGAAATACGACGCGGAGCTCAGAAGGATGCTCGAAGAACTCGAGGGCATCCGCAACAGGGCGCTCGCCGAGCCTGATGCGACGGAAGCCCGAAAAGCGCTGGAGGCCGAGTTTCTCGATAAAAACACGAAGTTTGAACAGGCACGAGCGACGGCACAGCAAGCCGTTGAACAGTTCAACACCGATCAAGTCGCTGAGGCATATCGACTGGTGTGCGATGCGGCGAACAGTCTCGCCCAAACTCTCGGTTATACCCATGTCATTGTCAGTCGAGGTCCCGGCGAAAAAATCAATTCAAACACCGTCGCAGGAGCAGTGCAGGAAATCCTCGCTCGCCCTGTGATTCGCTCCGTCAAATCCGACGATCTTACCGAACAACTGGTGAAGAGCTTTAAGCTCGAGTCAATTCCACTTCCCGGAGCAGAACCGCCTGCCGCCGAAACACCGAAGTAAGTTTTACCAGAGGTATACCGACGCCGGGTGCCACATCGTCTTAATTTCGACGAACGGCTCGATTCGCCAAGCACTGCCCCACCCCTTCGAATCTGCGTAATCAGCCTCTTCGATCAACTTGACCCGCTTCAGATTCTCTGCGACTCCCGTTCGTAGCATGGCCGCGTGTTGACTGCTCACTCCCGCGGCATGAACCCCGTCAATGTCCCGGTGTGTCGAGACATGGGAGAGAAGTTCCGCACGAAGACCAGTGAGAATGTTCACCACGCCGGGAGGCAGATCACTTGTCGCAAACACCTCGCCGATCAATGCCGCGGGAATCGGATTCGATTCCCCCGAAACGACCACGGCGGTGTTGCCGCTCACGATTGCCGGCGCAAGCAATGAAATCAATCCTAATAAAGCCGGCGTGTCCGGCGCGACGACCGCGATGACTCCCGCGGGTTCGGGGACTGTGAAGTTGTAGAACGGACCCGAGACCGGGTTGTTGCAACCAAGGACCTGTGCATACTTGTCAGCCCAACCGGCATAGCACACGAGCCGATCAACCGATGCCTTCACTTCGTCATTTGATGTCATCGAAGCCTTTGAGCGACCGCCCTTGGTATCACAGACATCTAACGCGGCAACGAACTCCGATCGTCGGCCTTCCATCATCTCCGCCATGCGATACAGGATCTGCCCTCGGTTGTACGCCGTGGCAGCCGCCCAACCCGTCTGCGCCTTTCTCGCGGCTTCAACCGCATCGCGAAGATCCTTGCGACTCGCCAGGCAAAGATGAGCGTACAGAGCACCCCGTCGATCGTTTACGGGCAAACTGCGCCCGGATTCCGACCTTGGGAACTTCCCGTCGATGAAGAGTTTGTATGTCTTCAAAACATCGAGCCGATCAGTCATGACGAAAGCGTAGCACATTCACGCCAGAACGGGGTTCGGGACATGTAAGGCCTTTGGATTTGCTACCCTTTCGCATATCGATGCGGCTTCTTGCAGCCGCGGATCTCATTGGAGTTTGCATGCTCGGACGAGTTTTTAAAGCGTATGACATTCGCGGAACTTACCCCGACCTTCTGACGGACGCGATGGCTTGGCAAATCGGGTATGGATCAAGCCGCTACCTTCTTGCGGACGCGCAGGCGGCAGGTGATACGACTCCAATGATGCACAACATCGTCGTGGGTCGGGACATGAGAACCAGCAGCCCCTCGCTCACCAAGCAGTTGATTCAAGGTATCAACGACAACGGCGGCGATGTCATTGATCTCGGAATGGTCGATACGTCAATGATCTACTTCGCGATCAATCACCTCGACTGCGCCGGCGGTGTGATGGTTACGGCAAGCCATAATCCGCCGCATTACAACGGGTTCAAGATCAGTAAGCGCAAGGCCAAACCCGTCGGTGAAGCAACGGGCCTTGCGGATATCCGCAAATACGCCGCGATGGTGGACAAGGCGACGATTCAGAAAGCCGGCGGTCGACTTCAGGCTCGCGATCTGTGGTCCGCATACGCGGCGCATGTGCGAAGCTTCCTCGATCTCGGCACGCACAAGTTACGAGTCGTGATCGATGCGAGTAACGGGATGGCGGGCACGATGATTCCGAAGATCTTCGGAAAAGGCGGCCCGCTTGGCGCCGTGCACAACCTCACGATCATTGAGCTCAATTTCGACAACACCAAGGGTGTCTTTGCGCACGAACCGAATCCGCTTGTGGCATCAAATCTACGGCAAGTGCAAGACGCCGTGATCGCCGAGAAGGCTGATTTGGGCGTGTGCTACGACGGCGATGCGGATCGTTGTGTCATCATCGATGAGAAGGGGCGCCCGGTCGGTTGTGATCACCTTACCGCGCTTCTTGCGAGACACTTCCTCCAGCGTTCCCCGGGCGCCGCGGTGGTCTACGACCTTCGTTCCACAAAGGCCGTTGCCGAGGATGTGTTGAAAGCCGGAGGCAAGCCGATTCGCGGCCGCGTTGGGCACGTCTTCCTGAAAGCGGCGATGGCGGAACACGATGGTTGCTTCGGCGGAGAACTGTCGGGGCACTTCTACTTCCGAGACAATTTCAACGCAGACTCCGGCGCGATCGCCATGTGTTCGGTTTTCTCGGTTCTTGCCAAGAGTGGCAAAAAGATGAGTGAACTGATCGCGCCGATCGCGCGATATGTCCAATCCGGTGAAATCAATTTCCAGATCGAGGAGAAGGACGCCGCGATTCAGTCACTGATCCGTCAATACGGGCCGGGGTCTTCATCCAACGGCGCGATCGATGAACTCGACGGCGTCACGGTCGATTGCTGGAATCACGCCGGCCCGGACGGGGGATGGTGGTGTAATGTGCGCAAGAGCAATACGGAACCCCTGCTTCGATTGAATCTCGAAGCGAAGGACGCAGCCACGCTGAATCGCATGCTTGCATCAATCTCTCCGTCGTTGGGTAGGAAAGTCGATCATTGATCACGGCGATTACATCGCGAACACATGACGCTTAACGATCTGCTCACCCACTGGTCTCTGACCGAGAATCCCTTCCGAGGTGAAGAGGCTCGTACGGATGTCGTGTTTTCACGCATGACGGCCGGCGAGGTCGCTGATGCGCCTCCCGTTTTTCATTCCGACTTTGAGAAGATCGTCGGTGATCTGCGGAGACCCAGTTCATCAGTCGTATTCGGGGAAAAGGGCAGCGGTAAAACCACCATTCGCCTGCAGCTTGCCGAGCGCATTCGAGAACACAATGCCGCAAATGTCGGAGCAAAGGTTCTCTTAATCGCCTACGAGGATCTGAACAGCGTCCTCGGTCGCCTCCACGATCGGGTCGGAGGCAAGAATCCCGCCGACTCGTTGCACAAGATCCGCCTTGTCGATCACATCGATTCGATCCTGCATCTGGTGGTGCCGAGATTGATCGACGGCATCTTGGGCTCGACGCCCAACGAGGATCCGATCGATCTCCCCCCGGATTCCAACAAGCCATCGAAGAAGCTTGATCGAGAGCATGGTCGAGACCTGCTGTTGCTCCAGGCCCTGTATGACAGGCCGCGGGTCGCACCGATTCGCACCGTGCAATTGCGACGGCGACTCAAGATGGGGTTCCCGTTCAAGGCGTTCTTTGCGAAGTGGTTCTTGGTCCTGATTCCTGCGGGCATCGTCGGCTCACTCATCTGGCTTCGAGAATACGCGCCGCAAGACTGGTCTGAGCAGACCCATCTCCTGCTCGCTTGGAGTCTTGCCGGTATCGCGGCGCTCTATTCGATTTTCGCATTGAAACTCGGCGTGTGGGACAAGCTTCGATTGCTCCGCACGGCACATCGAGTGCGAAGACAACTCCGCACGATCAATCGCTCCGATACTTCGTTTGCCAAGAGTTTGCTCGAACTGAAGCTTCAGGGCTACGCGAGCAGCGCGTATCCGTCGACGGATTCCGATGAAGTTCGGTACGGACTTCTTGACAAACTTCGCAGAATCCTTCGATGTTTCGGCTATGCGGGCATCATTGTTGTCATCGACAGGGTCGATGAACCGTCTTTGATCAACGGCGATCCTGAACGCATGAAGGCGGTCGTGTGGCCTTTGCTTCACAACAAGTTCCTTCAGCAAGACGGGATCGGAATCAAGCTCCTGTTGCCGATTGAACTTCGTCACGCGCTTTTTCGCGAGTCCAGTGCGTTTTTCCAGAGCGCGCGATTGGACAAGCAGTCCATGGTTGAGCGACTCAATTGGACCGGCGCGATGCTGTACGACCTTGCGGAAGCCCGTATCGCCGCCTGCACCGAACCGGGTAAACCTTCGATCAAGCTGTCAGACATGTTCGACAAGGATGTCGCACCATCCGACATCGTTGAAGCACTCGACAAGATGAAGCAACCCCGCGATGCATTCAAGTTCCTCTATCGAGTTATGGCGGAACATTGCGCCGGGGTCACCCACGGACAGAACATTCTTAAGATCCCGCTTTCGACGCTCCAGTCGGTGCAACGTCAGGAGATGGATCGACTTCAGCAACTCACGCAGGGCATTCGCCCCGCTTGACCCTCCTACCGTTGCAGTATGGCACCTGCGCAGGATCACATTGACCCGGCATCGCTTTCGATGGTCCACTATCCCGATCCGAGGCTTCGACAGAAAGCTCTCACGATCACTGAAGTGAATGCCAATGTTCGAGAGATCGCTCTGACGATGATCGACATCATGTTTCAGGAAGAAGGCGTCGGGCTCGCCGCTCCGCAGGTCGGCGTTCCGTGGCGCCTGTTCGTCCTCGATGTTCCTGCTGAAACTCGTTATCCCAAGCCCAAAAAGGAACACGCTCACCTTCCGTCCTGCACGGACGGTCCGGTCGTGTGCATCAATCCGGTGATTTCAAAGCCGACAGGGCCCGTCGAACGCGCGGAGGAAGGGTGTCTCAGTCTTCCCGAGATTCGCGGCGAGGTCATTCGCCCTCCGGTGATCACGATGGACGCCCTCGATATCGAAGGAAATCCGTTCACCCTGACATCTTCTGGATTGCTCGCTCGATGTATCCAACATGAGTTCGATCATCTTGAAGGCGTACTGATCATCGACCGCATGCTCGAGTCAGGGCTCGCAAAGAGCAAGCGGATGATCAAAGCCTTGGAGGACTCCTTTCGACCGGGCGGAAGCAAGCCATGAGAGTCGTCTTCTTCGGTTCGGGGGAGTTTGGACTCCCGACACTTCAGCGACTGCACGCGAATCACGATGTGTCGCTCGTTGTTTCACAACCCGACCGTCCCGCCGGACGCGGAAGCAAGATGACCCCCACCCCCATCGCGCAGTGGGCGCAGGAGCATGATCTTGAAATCATCAAGCCTGAAAATGTCAACGAGCGGGAGGTCACGGAACGCATTCGATCAATCGAATGCGACGGTTGGGTGGTGATCGCGTTCGGACAGAAGCTCTCACCCTCGTTGCTCGCCGATCGTCGAGCGATGAATCTGCATGCATCCCTGCTCCCCCGCTGGAGAGGAGCCGCGCCGATTCATCATGCCATTCTGTCAGGTGATTCAATCACAGGAAACAGCGTCATCACGCTTGCGGACAAGATGGATGCCGGTCTTGTGCTTGCCACTTCAAATCGCCTGATTCTCCCTGAATATACCACTGCGAAACTGCATGAACTTCTTGCACAAGATGGCCCGGACCTGATCGAAAGCTGTCTCATCCGCTCGCAATCCGAGTGGCCCTTCGGAGCCGCGCAGGATCCATCGAAGGTCACACATGCTCGCAAGCTCTCGAAGTCGGACGCATGCATTGACTTCAATGTAGATGCCGCGACCTGTAGAAATCGAATCCACGCATTCAATCCCTGGCCGGGCGTCGAGATCTTGTTTCGAGATCAGCCACTGAAGCTTCATCGCGCATCAGCAGGACATGAGGCGGGAACCTTCACCCCGGGCGAATTGATCGATGCCTCTATCGGCACCGTGTACTGCGGCCAAGGAACCTCGCTCCAACTGCTTGAGGTTCAATCGCCGGGTAAGCGCTCCATGACTTGGAGCGAGTTCGCCGCGGGTCACCAACCTCAGCGTGGTGAAATCATGCGAGGCGGGCCTCGATCATGATTCGCTTCATCGAGACGCTCTGGGATCTGCTCAAATCTCCGCAAATGGCAAAGAAACAACGTGCCACGATGCCGAAATCCGTGCAGCGGCAGGCAGGCAAGCGAAGACCCAGAAGCGATCGATACGATGCGATTGTCAAAGAAGAGCTTGATCGATACGGCATTCGCGTTCGCCGCTGGCGTAAGGCAATGACCGGAATTGCTTGGTACGTGGAATACAAAGACGGAACAGTGAATCGATTGATCGAAGCTCCGAGACCTAAATCCGAGATGTCCCTCGTGATTTTTCTGCACGAAATCGGCCACCACGCGATCGGATTTCATACGTATAAGCCGCGATGTCTCGAGGAGTACCACGCTTGGCAATACGCCTTCCGTGCGATGGCACGTTACGGCATACAGCCGACGGCGGCGGTGATGAAAAGATACGAGGCTTCAATGCGCTATGCCGTGGCGAAAGCGTCACGCCGCGGCATCAAATCGATTCCCGCGGAGTTGATCCCGTTTATCCAGGACTCACGACGGATTGCGTGACATTCAGGACTTCTTGAGTTTATAGAACGGCAACGGATGAACTTTCGCGGCGAGCACTGATTCCTTGCCGGTATCAATCTGCAATTCCGTCCCCGGTGCATGAAGCTCCGTGTCGAGGAAGCCCATCGCGATACATGTGCCGAGCGTTGGACTCGGACAACCGCTGGTCACCACGCCGACTTCGCGCCCGCCGCTGCGGATCACCATGCCCTGACGGGCCGAACGCTTGCCATCGATAAGGAAGCCGGCAAGCTTGCGTTTCGGACCGCCTTCGGCTTGGATCTTTCGGAGCGCATCCATGCCGATGAACTTCTCACCTCGCTCCGAAGCATCCTTGTCCATAGAAATGGCGAAGTCGACGCCGCAGGAAAGCGCGCAGATGTCCTCGCCGAGTTCGTGGCCGTAAAGCGGCATCGCCGCCTCCATGCGCAACGTATCGCGCGCGCCCAATCCGATGGGCTTGATGATCGCATCGGGAGCACTCATGTTGATGTTTGAGAACAAGAGCGACATCACGGTCTTGACGCTTCCGGCAGGCAGTATGACTTCGACACCGTCTTCGCCTGTGTAGCCCGTCCGACTGACGATGAGCTTGATGATCATCAGGTTCTTCACCATGAAACGGTACTTCTTCATCGTGGGAATCGTGCTGCTGAACCGGGAGATCAAATCGATGATCTTGGGTCCCTGAAGCGCGACCATCGCGGTATCCGCCGTCTGATCCACGATGTTCACTGTCAGCGAGGAGTCGGATTGAACCTGCTTGAAATGGGCGAGCAACTTCTCGCGATTGGACGCATTCACAACGACAAGAAAATCGTCGTCATCCATGCGATACACGATGACATCATCGCGCACGCCACCCTGTTCGTTGCAAACCAGCGAATAGCGGCACTGGCCGTTTTCCATGTCGAAGATCTTGCGCGTGCAGACTCTTTCAAGCAGCTTGCGAGCATGTCGACCAGAGATCTTGAAGCGGCCCATGTGCGAAACATCGAACATTCCGCCGCTCGAACGAACCTGCGCGTGCTCCTCATTGATGCCCGAGTAACGAATGGGCATTTCCCATCCGGCGAACTCGACCATCTGTCCTTTGTTCTCGATGTGCCAGTTATGCAGCGGAGTCCGAAGCAAGTGAATTCTCCATGTCCCGCCCCCGTTTCGATTCTAGCACCGCGCGTTCATTCGGCGCACGGGCTCCATGGTCCATTGTCGAGCAATCGCACGCTGCCGACCCTCGCGGTGATCAAAGCTCGATAGATGCCATCCGATCGGAGCTCTCGAACCGGCATCAGTGAGGCCGCATCCCGAACCACGGCGTAATCCGCACCGATGCCATAACGCGACAGCGACCATTTCATGATCGTTTCGGCTTCAGTCGGAGTGCGACCCTTCCGCCCCTCGAACAGCGCGCGACTGATGGCCCGGGAAAGGCGCCTCTCTTCGGGATTCAGGAATCGATTGCGGCTGCTCATCGCCAGGCCATCGACTTCCCGAATCGTTGGCGCCCCGATGATCTCCGGAGTCACCGAGTTCGTTTCGCTCCGCTGCTGCTGAACCATCGCGCGGATCACTTGATACTGCTGCCAGTCCTTTTCGCCGAAAATCGCGGCGGCGGGACGCACGAGTTCAAACAAACGCGCGACCACTTGGCACACGCCCGCAAAATGACCGGGCCTGAACGCGTCCTCAAGTTGGGGAGCTGTGGCCACCTCCGGCAGAGGCGGGATCGGAATCGATCTGCCGGCGGGATAAATATGTTCCGGAGCGGGAACATACACGCATGATGCGCCTGCTTCACGACAAAGACGGAGATCTTCATCAAGTGTCTTCGGATAGCGTTCGAAGTCACTCTTGTCGTTGAACTGCGTCGGATTCACGAAAATGCTGACCGCGCAACCCGCGGACAGGCCGCGATTCTTGGCCAACGCGACCGCCGAACGAACCAGTGAAACATGTCCTTCGTGGAGCGCCCCCATCGTCGGCACGAACACACATCCGCTCTGATGTGCGCCAACGTATGACTCAAGCATCTGGTTGTCGGTTGCGACAATCACGGTCCATGAACTCCTTGTCAAAGGGTCTTCGTTTCGGAAGCCGGAATCAAGCCTCTGGCCACCGAGATTCCGGCGATGTATCCGCTCGACCAAGCCCATTGAAAGTTGAATCCGCCGACCCTTCCATCGACATCCAGAAGTTCACCGCAAAAGTGAAGTCCCGGGACGATTCGGCTCTCCATGGTGGACGCATTCACCTCCGAAAGCGGAACGCCTCCCGCGGTCGCCTCGGCGAAGGTGAAACCTCGATCTCCGATTACCGGCAGCACGAATGCCGTGAGCGTCCGTGCAAGACGTTTCCGCTGATCTCTCGTAAGAGATTGGCACACTGTTGACGGCGGAATCTCGGAGACATCAGAAAGCAGACGCGCGAGTCGATCCGGGATTCGCTCCGCAAGCAAGTTCGCAACACCACGATTGCCGCCCTTGAGGAGCCATTGATCAACATCATCCGTCGTCATTCCAGGCAGGACATTCATCGAAAGCACAGGCGCCGACACCCCGCGTGATTCCAAGAGGCCGGCCGTGTAATACCGGGAAACATCAAGCACCGATGGCCCGGATACTCCGAAATGCGTGATCAAGGTTGAGTTCGTGAACGCATGTAACCGTCTTCCCGATGCTTCGGAAATCTCAAGGGTCGCCGGGAATGTGAGCCCCGAAAGCGACATGAGCGGACATGACTGATCGAGGATCAGCGGTACGAGTGACGGGAATACGTACTCCGTCACCGAGTGCCCGAGCGACTTCGCTAGCTGATAGCCACCACCATCAGATCCTGTACGAGGCAACGCTCGACCTCCGGTGGAAAGTACGATCTTTCGAGATCGGTAGACCCCGGATGTTGAAACGATTTCGAATGTTCCATCTTCGATAACCGAAACAGCACTTACCCGATCCGGGTGCGACAACACCACTCCCAGACGCCTTGCCTCCCCGAGCAGCGCCTCGAGCACCGTCATGGCGCGATCCGTCACCGGGAACAGCTTTCCGGTCTCTTCTCGTTTCAATTCAACGCCCAAATCAGCGAAGAAGGCCTTGGTCGGTTCGACGTCGAAACGACGGAGCACATTTCGAATTGTGTTTCGACTCGTTCCCGCGTACTGCTTCTCATCAACTTGATAGTGCGTGACATTGCAGCGACCTCCGCCTGCGACCAGAATCTTCGCGCCAAGTTTCACCGCGCCGTCAAAGGCTCTGATACGCACGGGCGGATCGATTCCGGCGGCACTGCGTCCGGCGTGGATCGCGCACATCAATCCCGCAGCGCCCGTGCCCACAATCGCTATCTCAAGTTGTTGCCGGTCAGCGTGCACAATGCAGTCCGTCACGTTTCCGCGGCGGACTGATGCTAATCAATCACTTGTCCTCAGGCTTGATGCCCATGCCACTACGATCCGGGCTCGCCGGACGTTTCGGGAAGACAACGGGATTCGCCACGAGTTCATTCAGCAGTTCAGTCACCGCCCGATCGATTTGAGGATCACCGCCGTCGACCATCAATGCGGGATCATCCAACACTTCGATATCCGGATCCACGCCGTGACCTTCGATACCCCATGTTCCATCTTTCTCGTAGTACGCGAAACGCGGCACGCTGATCCCGCCACCATCAATCAAATCGGGATCACCGGTGATGCCGACCAATCCGCCCCAGGTGCGTGTGCCGATGAGTTTGCCGAGTTTCATTTGGCGGAACAACGCGGGGAACATATCGCCGCCTGAACCGGCAAGTCCGTTGATGAGCATGGCTTTCGGACCGAAATGTGCGTCCGGTGGCCAGACCCAATCCTTGCCATCTCGCCGCGCCCACATGTTCACGAGCGGTCGGTTCAGCAGTTCGATGAATCTCGTGGGGATCTGTCCACCACCGTTCCAACGATCATCGATGATCAAAGCTTCCTTGTGCCTTTGGCCGTAGAACTGGCGGAACAAGTCATCTTGGCCATCCACACCGGTGTTCGGAACATAGATGTAGCCGATTCGACCGCCCGACTTTTCCTCAACGTATCGGCGCTTCGACTCGATCCACGCTCGATATCGAACATCCGCCTCCGATCCCATCGGAGTGAGCAACACCTCACGCTCGGAACCATCGAATCGGGGCTTCGAACCGATGGTGACGGAGGTGACTTTGCCTGCCGCGCCTATGAAAGCAGCCCAGGGGTCCTTCGAAGTGTCGACCGGATTCCCGTTCACCGCGAGGAGGTATTCGCCCTCTTTGACTTTGATCCCGAGCGCATCGAGCGGGCCACGCGCATCTGAATCCCACGCAGCGGCGGAATGAATCTTGGCGAACTGATAGGCACTTGCGCCGTCCTCCGACACCAATGCGTAATCGGCTCCCAACAGTCCGACATTCACACCAGGCACGCTCGATTCGACATCGCCCGGACTTGTGACATAAGCATGTCCGATGTTCAGTTCGGAGATCAACTCCGCGAGAACCCACGCGACGTCCTCACGCGTGGCGCAATCTTCGATCATCGAACCGTAACGCTTCCGCATTTCCTCCCAGTCCACATGATGTAGCGTCGGTTCATAGAAGAAGTCTCTTTGCAGACGCCACGCATCGTTGAAGATTTGGCGCCATTCGGCCTTCGGATCCACCGTCACCTTCATGCCATCGGTCGGAACGGATTGGATTTTTCCTCCTCCGGCTGCGGCATCGGCGATAACCAAGCCGCTGCCTCGACCGACGAG
>JBKDPX010000082.1:0-6349 GCA_046342165.1 Phycisphaerales bacterium
CAGATGGCTTGCCATAAATCACTCATGAAGTTGAAATGTTCAGGTTGGCGAGAATCGGGCGTGAACGAATCGTTCGATCGCCGCTGAGAACTCGTCAGCACATTCGATCATGGGTGCGTGACCGCAACGATCGAACCATACGAGCGACGAATCCGGAATCTTCGCCTTGAATTCCTCGGCGGCTTCAATCGGCGTGACAATGTCCTGACGTCCCCAAATGATCAATGTCGGAACCTTGATGCGATGGATGTCGTCGCCCAGATGGTTTTTTCGAGCCGAGCGCGAAAGCTTCACCATCGCGAACGCCTTTGCGCGGTTGTTCAATTCCGTGAACGCCCGATCGACGTCGCCTTGACTCATCTTTGATGCATCGAAGAAAAGTTCGCCGATCTTGCGCTCAAGCCACTCGCGGGTCGGGCGTGTTTGAATAATCGAGACCATGGACTTCTCGATCAGTCCGCTCGCGCCCGCGAGCACCAATCCGCCGCAAAGGTGCGGATATTCGAGAGCGATCTTGAGTGCGACGTGTCCGCCGAATGAATTCCCGACGAGAATGGGGGGCTGTAAACAATGCGCGCGCAAAAACTCGGCGGTCAGTCTCGTTGCGCCGTGTATCGAACAATCGTCGCCCGAAAGATCCAGCAGCGGCAATTCGAAAGCCGTCGTACGCATCGACTTGGACAGGCGATTGATCGAAGGCATCCAATGGTCGTTCAGTCCGACAAGGCCGTGCAGAAAAACAACCGGAGTGCCCGTTCCTCGATCAAACACCTTCGCAGGCACATCAATGCGCTCAAGCCCCTGCACCATGACGGTGCGCGGCTCAGCAGATGTCGTCGATGATTGAGAGGTTGTCATCGGAGGTTCCGTCATCATAACTGCTCTCGGCCGTCCGCGTTTGTCTCCGAGACGCGTTTGGCGCTCTGAAATCCGAATTTCATGACTCCAAGACACCGTTGGCGATTCGAACGGTCCGATCCGCACGCGCCGCGGTAGCGGCATCATGGGTGACCAAAATCATGGTTCTGCGGCGCTTTTCACGCAACGTCATGATCGCGTCGAGAATCTTGGAACCCGTTTCCTGGTCGAGGTTGCCCGTCGGTTCATCGGCGAGGAACAGGTCGGGTTCGTTGATCAGCGCCCGTGCGATCGCGACACGCTGCCGTTCGCCGCCGCTGAGCTCCGCCGGTCGGTGCGCAAGTCGGTGGGACAAGCCCAAAACGTCGAGCAACTCATGTGCTCTCTTGGTGGTCTCCGCTCGTTTGCCGGGGAACCCCATGCCGTGTCGCACCATTCCCGCGACAAGCACGTTATGAAGAACCGTGAGTTCGGGGAGCAGATGATAAAACTGAAACACGAACCCGACCCGACGCGCCCTGTAGTTGTTCAGATCCCTTTGGCCGAATGTCGTAATGTCTCGGTCGTCGACGCGAATTGATCCCCCGTGCTCGTCGGGTCGATCCAATCCGCCGATCAAATGAAGAAGCGTCGATTTGCCCGAGCCCGACGCTCCGAGAATCGCGACGCACTCCCCTGATTCACAACGGAAATCGATCCCCTTCAGCACGGGCACGTCCACGCGACCGAGGCGATAGGTCTTCCGGAGTTGTGAGACTTCAACCTTTGCCATGCGTCACTCAATCCGAAGCGCTTTGACGGGATGCATCATCGCCGCGCGCGCGGCAGGTACGATCGCTCCCACGAAACAGGACAACATTCCTCCGACGCCGACGATCACGGCGTGCATCGTCTCGACCTGATTGGGGATCTTCGAGAAGTAATAAATCCTAGGATCCCAGATTACAAGACCCATCTGCTCGCCGAGCCATTCGTGGATCGGATTGATGTTCTTGACGATGGCGTATGCACCCGCGATTCCCAAAGCGCTGCCCGTGACGCCGATCACCAGTCCGTAGCCGAGCCACACCCACGCCACTCCCGCTCTTCCCGCGCCGATCGCGCGCAAGATGCCGATGTCGCGGGTCTTTTCGCTGATCATCGCCCAGAAGATCGAGAGCACGAGAATCACCGAAACGAGCGAGACCATGGAGAACAGGAAAAGCACAAGCGACGTCTCTTTTTGCACCGCGCCGATCATGGTGGCGTTCAAGTCCTCCCATGTCAGGATCAGGATCTGATCCGTGGACGGCACTTTGCCGAAGTGATCGTCCTCGAACTTCATGTAGATCCCCGTCACGATGTCGCGCAGTTCGCTTGCGGATCCGAGTTTTGAATAATCCCCCTTGCCGCGGACCAGCACATGCGTTACGCGCGCCGGATTCACGCCGTCAATGCGATAGCCGTCCGGAGAAGACGGATCGTCGACCACGCGGGGTGACTCGTCCATCTTCAACATCTTCTGGACGACATCCAGTCTCACGAGAGAAACTTTGTCATCCAGTTCGAACTGCCCTGAGTGATACTCATTGGCGACGGGAATGATGCGAGACGCGGTGTCTGTCGGCTTGCCAGTGATGTCGAGCGGAAGCAGCGTGAGCGTGACGCGACCGTCGAGTGGAAGGAACTCCTGTGAAGTCTCGATCGTTCCGTCCGACTTGGTTCGCAAGATCGCTTGAGGTTCAAAGATGCCGCTCGCGCGTCGTCGATTGAGTCCGCTGACGGCGATCCCCAAAACCGCGGCGCCCTCCTCCTTGCCGGACTTCGGATCGATGCGCGAGAGCGACAATCCGTTGCGATAGATCTCATCCCATGAAGACACCCGAAGTGTCTTCAGTCGCAGATCATCCCCGTACTTGTCCTTTTCGAGCGGTTCGCTCAACGGACGCCACCACAGAATGTCCGCGAATGACGTCACGCGCGCGAAGGAAGGCCCGTCCACGGCACGGATTTGAACCGTTTCCGGCCTTCCGGTCGGCAGGCCGAGCATGCCGTAGGACTCGATCATCGGCGCCGCGGCCTCGATCTTCGGATCTTGCTCAAGTCGCTTGATCAGTTCGTCATAATGCGCGAAGCCCGAGTTCGGCCAAGCGATCACGACATCGCCGGTCATCGTCCGACCGGATCCGATCAACATGTCAAGAAATCCGCCCATGACGGACCACACTGTCAGCACTGTCATCGTGCACAACAGAACCGCCACTGCCGCGAGCAGAGGCATGATCTTGCTGGTCAGGTATTTGACGGGCAGTGTGAAGTAATACATCTCTGCACGCGCTTATGACACGCCGACCGCCGCTGCGTCGCGGTCGGAGAGTGTGCCGCCGTCGGAACGGACTTTCACAGTGGAGTCACGACGCCACGAGCGTTCGCAACGAGGTCTTTCACGAAGATCAACGATCGCCACATCGCTCGCCGCGGCGTCGATCCTGACTTCGCTGACTCCGAGGAGATCCGCGAGATCAACGGCATCGAATCGCGCGAGCGTTCCATCTCCCGCAGGAGCGATCACGCCCGCATCGAGCGGATTCTCAACTCCGCCGCCCGACTTGGCGCGTTCGAGTTTCTGCTGAGCGATGGCGCGGAAGTTCATGACTGTGGTCCAGCCGGCGTCCGCCGTTGCTCCGAATCCTTGTTTGCCATCCGCGGCTTCAAAATGCTGTGTGTGGACGCAGAGTTCATCCGTGTCCGCACAACGATGGAGCGCCCGATACGCCTCGTCGGCGGTGTGACAGAGCACCGGCGCGATCAGTCGACACAACCCGTCAGTCAGGTTCCACAGTGTCGCCTGCGTGCTTCGACGTCTCGGCGAATCCTTCGCGTCACAGTACAGGCGATCCTTCACCGCCGCGAGATAGATGGCGCTCAAGGTGTCATTGCAGAAGTTGTAGATCGCTTGGTTCGCCTGGCGGAACGAATATGCGTTGTAACAATTCGTCACTTCAGACGCGAGTTTGTCGAACTCCGCGAGGGCCCACGCGTCGATGCTCGTCGGCAGCGGCTTGGAGATGCCGGCGTCCTTGAGGTGTGTGCTCGGCTGGAAGTCGGCGAGATTGCTGAGCATGAAACGGAGGGTGTTGCGGATCTTGCGGTAGCTTTCGCCCGCCTCGTTGAAGAACTCGCGATCCACCTTGATGTCGTTCTCAAATGCGAGAGAGAAGACCCACCAGCGAAGGACATCAACGCCGTATTCGGTGAACAGATCCTCGACTGTGTCTCCCTTGCTCTTGCTCAGCTTGGTTCCGTCTTTCGAGACCATGAACCCGTGCGTGAGCAGGGTTCGGAACGGCGGACGCCCCGTCACTCCCAATGCGGGAAGCAGTGATAGCTGGAACCAGCCGCGGTGCTGGTCGGATCCCTCAAGGTACAGATCGATCGGGTAGCCGAGTTTGCGTTCGCGCATCACGGCGTTCCATGAACTGCCGGATTCGAACCAGACATCGAGGATATCGACACCGCGTTTGAAGGTGGAGTCGACTGTTCCCGCGCGCAGTGCATCGGCGAGCGGCTTGGCTGAAGGATCGGGATCCGTCGACGGGTCGTAATACGCCAACAGCGCCTGAGGAGACGCGGTGAACCAGATATCGGAGCCTTTTTCACGCACCAATTTCGCCACGGCGTTGACTGTTGCGGCCGTCATCACGCTGATTTCCGCGCCGGTGGCCGGATCGGTCGAGATGAATGACGGGATCGGCAGGCCCCAAGCCCGCTGACGGCTGATGCACCAGTCCGGGCGCGACTCCAGCATGCCGCGCATGCGATTGCGTCCCCAGTCCGGGACGAACGAGACTGCTTTGTCGCCCGCGGCGGCGCCGTCTTGCGTGGTGTGTAGCGCGCGCTCACGCAGAGAAGCGGGGGAGTCGTTGTCGACTTTGTAGGGACGATCGACGGCGACGAACCACTGTTCGGTACAGCGGAAGATGACCGGCGTCTTGCTGCGCCAATCGTGGGGATATGAGTGGGAGAAACGATGATCGAAGAACAGGTGACCGCTGTTGCGCAGCGTGGTGGTCACGAGTTCGTTGGCCTCCCAGATCGTGGTCTTCTTTCCGGCTGGGCGGAGAAACTCAGGAACTGAGTTGTCGTAGGTTCCGTCCGCGCGCACATTGCAGGAGATCGGCAGGCCCTCGCGAAGACCGGTTTGATAGTCTTCCGTACCGTGGCCGGGCGCGGTATGGACGAGTCCGGTTCCGTCTTCGAGGGTCACATAGTCTGCGCCCATCACGGTAAACACTTTCGATGTGTCCGCGCCGGGAATGGCTGCCGCACCTTGCTTCTTGGTCGGGTCGACGAACGGATGTCGATAGCGAAGCCCGAGCAGTCGAGAACCCTCGGTGGTCGCGATGACTTTGACTGCTTCGCTTTTGGCTTTCGTCGTGACGCGCTCGATGGCGTCTTGAGCCATCACGCAGATGTTGCCATCGATGTAGACAAGTGCGTAGACGAAGCCCGGATTGATGGCGATCGCCAGATTCGCGGGCAGCGTCCATGGCGTGGTCGTCCAGATCATGAAGCTCGGGCGAGCATGCGGGCGAATCCCTTCGCGAGGAAGCTTGGCGCTTTCGGAGTTCGCCTCTTCCGCTTCGTCTTCGTCGTCATCATCGGTTTGTGTCGGAAGATCGAATGCGTCGTAAACCTTTTCGGCGTCCGCCGCCTCGAAATCAACATAAACGGAGAGATCTTCGCGATCCTGATATTCGAGTTCGGCGTCGGCGAGCGCGGTTTCGTTCGCGACCGACCAGTGCACGGGCTTCAGCGCGCGATACACGAGTCCTCGTTCAAGCAGTGACCCAAGGACTTCGAGAGTCGCCCCTTCGAACTCCGGCTTCATTGTAAGATACGGGTGTTCATAGTCCGCAAGCGTGAGCAAGCGTGTCATCTGCTGCGTGTGAAGCTTGTGAAACTTCTCGGCGTACTTCTGACATTCGGATCGGATCGCCTTCTTGCGCGTCCACTCGTCGAGCGTGTTGAGCTTCTCGCTCTTCTTGTTCTCGACAAGTTCTTGCATGACCTTGTGTTCGATCGGAAGGCCGTGGCAGTCCCATCCGGGCACATAAGGCACATCAAAGCCCTGCATCGTTTTGCTGCGGACGACGATGTCCTTGAGCACCTTGTTCATCAGGTGGCCGAGGTGGATCGATCCGTTCGCGTACGGAGGACCGTCATGGAAGACGAACTTGCGCCCACCCGAGCGCGCGGCGCGTATCTTGTCATAAAGACCGAATTTTGCCCAGCGCTTGAGTGACGCGGGTTCGTTTTGAACCAAGTTCGCCTTCATCGGGAAGGCCGTCTGCGGCAGGTTCAGCGTGCCCTTGTATCGACTCTTCTCGTCAGCGGAGGGCTTGGGTTGACCGGTGGGTGTGGATTCGCTGCTCATGATCGTCCTGATTGGAAACCGGGCGCGTAACGCCGTTCCGCAATCCTATGGACGCTCCCGGTGATCCGACGAATC
>JBKDPX010000083.1:0-4653 GCA_046342165.1 Phycisphaerales bacterium
TGGCACCGTCACGCTCCCTTCCATCGGTTCGATGGGTGGTCGCGTCGAAGGTACATTCCGTAAGAACGCGCGCGGGTTCGGATTCGTTTCTCCCAACACCGCCGCCAAGGAAGGTTCCGTCTTCATTCCCGCCGATTGCACCGCCGACGCGCTCACGGGCGATACCGTGCTCGTCGCCGTGCGCAAGGACAATCGCGGCGGTTACGAAGGCCAGATTCTGGAAGTCATCCGTCGCAAGCGCACCAGTTTCTCCGGCGAGATCGAAAAGCGCGGCGATCAGTGGCTTGTGTTCCCGGATGGAAAGGTCATCACCGAACCGATCGTCATTCGCGACGCGCAAAGTAAGAACGTCAAACCCGGCGATAAGGTCGTCGTCGAAATCATCGCGTTTCCGGAGGGCGGAATGCTCGCCGAAGGCGCCATCACCAAGGTGCTCGGCGAGGCCGGCAGACCTGATGTGGAAACTCAAGCCGTCATCGCCGCGTACGACTTGCCCGGCGAACATCCCGAGGAATGCGTGGATCAGGCACGCGCCGCCGCCGCGGAGTTTGATCGTCAGATCGAAGAGTGGAAGTCCAAGGGCGCGGATGCGCTTGATTGTCGCATGGATCTCACGGGCGACTTCATCATCACGATCGATCCGCCTGACGCGAAGGACTACGACGATGCCATCAGCATCCGCCGAAGCGAATCGATGCCGGGCGGATGGGAGCTCGGCGTGCATATCGCCGATGTCGCGCACTTCATTGACGCGGGGAGTCCGCTCGATGAGGAAGCGAAGGATCGGTGCAACTCGGTGTACTTGCCGCGGCGCGTGATTCCGATGCTTCCCGAAGTCTTGAGTAACGGCATTTGCTCGTTGCAGGAAGGCGTCCCGCGCTTTTGCAAGAGCGCCTTCATGACCTATGACTCCGAGGGCAACATTCGCTCGGAGGGCGTGGCCAATACCTTGATCAAGAGCGCCAAGCGATTGACCTATCTCGAAGCGCAGGCGCTGATCGACGGCGATCTCAACGAGGCGCGGAAGCACGCTAAAACCCCGCCGAAATACACGGATGAACTCCTCGCCGCTCTGCAGGAAATGAACGCGCTCGCGAAGAAGATTCAGGCGCGCCGACACAAGCAAGGCATGGTGGTGCTGGATCTTCCCGATGTCGAACTCGTCTTCGATGAGAACGGTCACGTCGTCGATGCGCATCAGGAAGATGATGCATTCACCCACAAGTTGATCGAGATGTTCATGGTCGAGGCCAACGAGGTGCTCGCGCGTCTCTTTGAATCGCTGGGCGTGCCGCTCTTGCGACGCATCCACCCCGAACCGGTTCCGGGTGACATGGATGAAATGCGCAAGGCCGCGATGGTCGCGGGATTCCGCGTGCCCAAGAGCCCGTCACGCGAAGAACTGCAAGGTCTGCTTGACGCCACTCGCGGCACCGCCGCCGCGCGCGCGGTTCACATGGCGGTGCTTCGCACCATGAGTCGCGCCGAGTATTCACCGGCGCTGATCGGACACTACGCGCTCGCCAGCGAGGCCTACGCGCACTTCACCAGCCCGATTCGTCGTTACGCGGATCTCACCGTGCACCGCGCACTCGCGGAGTACCTCCGCCGAACCGACAACTCGCGTAGGCGTCCGCGTGGCGAACATGATCGCCGTGATCTCGGGTTCGATCTGCGAGCCACGCAGGCGTGCCCCAGCGAGGAGGAACTCGCGCAGATCGGACGACACGCAGGTACGCGCGAGGACAACGCGGAAAGCGCCGAACGCGATCTTCGTCAGTTCCTTGTGTTGCAGCTGCTTGAAAAGCACATCGGTGAGACATTCCGCGGCGTCGTCACGGGTATCAATCCGCGCGGCCTGTACGTTCAGATCGATAAGTTCCTCGCGGACGGTTTCATCAAGTCCGAGGATCTTCCCGGCGACGTCACGCGCGACAACCTCACGCCGTTCTGGAAGATCGACCAGCGCAGCGGCGCACTCGTCGATCAACGCTCCGGTCGCTCATTTAACTTCGGTGATTCTCTGATCGTGCGTATCGCGGCGGTCGATCTTGCCAAACGCTCGCTCGATCTGACCGTGGATGACGCATCGACGCGTGCCGCCGGTAAGGCGAAAAAAGTCGGCGGCGGCTTGATGTACGGCCAACCGCTCGGCGGCGGCATGGGTGGCGGCGCGGGAGCCGGTTTCGGCGGCGACTTCAAGCGTCGCAAGATGTCAGGCTCCGAGCGCCGCAGTCAAAAGAGCAAGCAGCGCGACAAGCGCAAGGGCAATCGCTTCCGCGACAACTAGATCGTCATTCGATCACAACGGACTTGGTCACGCGCGCGCCGCCGCCCGGAGCAGATCCGGTGACGATCACGCGCTTGCCTCTCATGTCAGCGGCTTTGCCGCTGAATGTGAAACGCTTGACGACTTGGCGTCCGGGCGTCAGATCGGTCACAGTGGACTTTGTACGAGGCGATCCCGGTGCGAAGCACGTCAACTCAAGGGTCAGAGGTGATCCGCCGGTATTGCCGACGACCGCTTCGATGATCACGTCTTCCGATGCAGCGCCTTGAAACCGATAGGCGAGATCGACGGTGGCGAAGTTCAGGCCGACTTCGATCGTTCGGCGAATCTTGATGTTCTCATACTGACGATCGGCGTTGAGATTCACGCTGACGATGAACGGCCTTGGGCCTTGCTCTTCCGTCGGATTGAATGCCATCGCGATCGTCTCCGCGTGGGATTCACCCGGTGCGATCGAGATCGGCATTGTTCGAGGTGAGATTCGCCAAGAGCGGTCACGTTGGCCGGTTTGCGGATCCACCCCGCCCGGTTCCAAAATCGAAACCGTGCCTGTGATGGCGACGGGCCATGGATTACGGAAATTCAGCGTGTGCTCGCGTTCACTGTCGCTTGATTCGATGAATGTGGGATCGATCGCGAACGCTGAAATGAAACGACAGAGTTCAACATCGATCCCATCGATGAAAACCGGTTCATCGGTCAGCGGAACCCGAATACGACTCGCACCCGCTTGCGCGGCGGGTTCAATCGGTTTCGCATTTCCATACAGGTCGATCAAGTTCAGCGAGTCGCCGCCCGGATCCGCTTCGAGTATCGCTTCATCCGGTGATGCCGCGCGATTCCATGCGACCAGCGCACCCGTGCGCGCGGAGTTTGCTTGTTTTGGTGCGAGGATATAGCACACCACTCCGGGTTGAATCGGGAAGGTTCCGACGATCCGCCGATCGCTCATCTGAGCGACAAGATTAGACCACGCGGCCAGTTCGGGGCGAGGCAGGGCCTTCGGTCGAGAACCCTTTGTCACGCTCCACGGCTGCTCGATTGAGACCATGGGTTCGATGACCGGCTCACTCAATGCTCCGGCGGCGAGACATTCGATCGCACGCTTCACCGTTTCTGAAGCGCCAACTCCGGGTGCGTACGTCTCTTCAGGAAACCCGGGCAAAACGGCATGAAACTCAGGTGAATCAGCCTCGGGCGAAAGCGACGCCGCGAATGCGCGCATCATGTGAGCGACCGATTCCTCGGCGACATCGTTCGGCACAAGCGTCAGCAGCGTTGCGGGATCTCCCGCCGTACGCAGAGATTCCGGCGACCACTCGCGATCGATGCGCGTCGGTACCGCGATGCGCGGGCCTGAGACAAACCCGGAGAGCGTGCGCTCCAGATTGTCGAGATCCGCACCGAAGTTACTGCGCCAAAAAGCGCGGTCATCGCCGACGGAGCCGATCTGCCAACGACGCACACGCTGACCGTAGCGATCGAGATACGGACCGAGATGATTCATCCAGATGCGCTTCTCGCCGTTCAGAATCGTGAGCGGATCATCCGCCGCGATTCCGGTGCTCTTGACGATGGAGTCGGGGACACGCTCAAGCGCGAAGACCACCTCGCGCCGACTGTCGAGCAATCGATCCACGAGCGGCATGATGGATTCGAGCGCAATCGCATCGCCATTCGAGTTCCAAAGCGGTAACGTCACTCTTCCGCATTTCATCGCTTCGACTGCATCCGATACGGATGAGGCGAACGCGGGATGCGGTGTCTCCAAAATCACGCCGAACGCCGCGCGTTCGCGCGGATGTCGCGATGAGATCGCGGGCTCCGGGCTGTTCTTCGCGCGACTCACCAGTTCGGAGTCCTCCGGCACATTCACGAAGTCGACGAAGGTCTCGCCGATGGTCCCGTTTGCGGAGATCACCTGCATGGTCGCGCGATACCAGCCGAAAGCGGAGGTTTCCGGGCGCCAAGCGTACTCGATGGTTCCGGTCGCGGGCCCGGTACGGTGTGTCGCGATGCATTCCCCGCGGACATCGAACAAATCGAACACCATCTCAACGGGTTCGCCCGTGAGATCCCTGACCTTGCCCTTCAATTCCGGCGCGCCCTCCCCGTAGGTGATATTCAGCGGCGAACCTGTTGTCAGTTCGATTCTCGGAAGTTGCGTGATCACGACATCGTCGAACCACGCTTCACCGGACACATCCTGTCCGTACACCTTACTCGCATCTCCGGCGTCATCGCGCTGAGCAGGTTGAATCAAACAAAGTTCAATTTGAATATCGGCGGCCTTGGGCTGATCGCCGACGAGTTCGATGACGAGTTCATTCCATTGGTCAGACCGGATGACGCGGCTCTTCACT